>CAMWMY010000022.1 GCA_947175465.1 uncultured Erysipelotrichaceae bacterium
GATTTACAAGTTGCTTATAATTATAATATTGTGGCAATTGTGAATAAACGTCCAATGCAATTAGGACTTCTTCCTATGCTAGATACTTTTATTGAACATCGAAGAGATGTGATTACGCGAAGATCACATTTTGATTTAGATAAGATGGAAAAAAGATGTCATATTGTAGAAGGGCTTATAAAATGTATTTCGGTATTAGATGAGATTATTCATCTTATTCGTACAGCAAAAGATAAAGCAGATGCGAAAGTAAAAATTATAGATGCTTTTCAATTTAGTGAAGCACAAGCAGAAGCGATTGTTACGCTACGCTTGTATCGTTTAAGTAATACTGATATTCAGGCTTTACAAGAGGAATATGAAAGTTTACAAGAACAAATGGCAGAACTTCAAAAAATTCTAAATGATGAAAAACGCTTAAAAAAGGAAATTATTAAAGAATTAAAAGAAGTGAAAAAAGAATTTGGAAGCTATCGTTTAACAAACATTGAAGAGCATATTGAAGAAATTGTCATCGATAAAGTTGCCATGATTCAGCGTGAACAAGTAATGGCTACCATTTCCAAAGATGGCTATATTAAAAAAGTTTCTATGCGTTCTTATGCAGCTGCTAGTGAACAAATGACAGGAATCAAAGAAGGAGATACCCTTATCGGTTATCAAGAGGTGAATACGCTAGATACGATTCTGTTTTTCACAAACTGTGGAACTTATGGGTATGCCTTTGTTTATGAAATTGAGGAAGGTAAATGGAAAGAAGTCGGATCGCATATTAATTCGGTTGTAAAAATGCGTGGAGAAGAAAAAATAACCAATGCTTATGCTATTTCTAGCTTCCATGCATCAGCTTATATGATCAGTGTAACAAGATTAGGAATGATCAAGAAAACAGCTTTAAAAGATTATGAAGTTTCAAGACATAATAAAACGATGAATAATATGAATTTATATGCAGAAGATGAAGTCATTGGTACTTATGTAGCATATGAATACGATGAAATTTTAATTGCTTCTAAAGAAGGATATGTAACACGTTATCCTATTTCTTTAATTCCTACAACTTCGCCAAAATCCAAAGGTGTAAAAGCGATGAATCTTGTAGAAGATGAAATTGTGAGTGCAGCTATTTATCATGGAGATCAAGCACAACTTGTTGTAATAAGTGAAACAGGAGCAACAAAGCGAATAAAATTAAGTGAAATTGATATTACAGGACGTCCTACAAAAGGAAATAGAATTTGCAAGAAAGTAAAATCAAACCCATATTATGTAAAACATATATGTGTATGTAATGTGCAAGATGATCTTTCTATTGTACAAGATAGTATAACTTCTTATAAAGTAAAAGATATTTCTTCTATGAGTAAAGAAACAACGTTCTCAAATACACTTTCATTAACAGGTGACTTTTCAATTTTACAAGGGATTCCTAAAATTGAAAAAACAGAAAATGAATTTCAACAAATCGAAGAAGAAAAAACTTTTTTAGATGAGCAATTAAATTTAGATTTATAAAAGCAAAATTTTAACATGTAAGCTACATGGGAAAGGGAAAGGATGAAAGCATATCAAACACAAATAGAAGAAATAGAACAAACATTGCAAGTAAAACAAAAGCATCATTTTCAATATGCACTTTTACGCTGTATGCTTATGCTTGGAGTAATCTTTAGTCTTTATTACGCAATACAATTTTCTACTATTTTTTATAGTCTAACTGTTTTAAGTTTTATTCTTTTTTGTTATTTTGTGAAACGTCATACCAAATTAAAAAGAGCAATTGAATTTCAAAAAGAAGAGATTGTTGTTTTGCAAAAATTGCTAGCTAGACAAAGTGATGATTGGAAACAAGAAGAAATAGAAGGAAACTTAGAAAAGTATGATAATGCTACAATGGAAGATTTGGATATTTTAGGAGCTACCTCTCTTTTTCAGTATATCAATATGGCACATACACCTTTTGGTAAAAAGAGTGTTCAGCAGTTATTAAATCATCCTTGCTCTACAATCGAAGAGATTAGAGAAAGACAAAAAGCAGTATTAGAATTATCGAAGCAAGAAGCTTTTTTGCATAAATTACAAGTGCAAAGTTCTTTATTTGCAAAACATAGTAAAAAAATATCTATTTCTTCTTTGGAAGATATGTTCGAAGAAAAAAGAGAAGGGTATCCTTTATGGAAACAATATATATTGATGATACTACGTATTTTAACAATAACTACAGGAGTTCTTACCTTTCTTTTTTCCTTTCCTGCAGGTTATTTTTATCTTCTTTGTCTTTGTAATGTTGTTTTATCATTATTGTTTTATTCTACGCATCACCAAAGATTTCAACATGTAAAAAATATCCAAGGTGTATTAAAAGATTATGAAGATATGATTGCACATATTTGTAGTGTTTCTTTTCAAACACCTTCGTTATGTCATATACAACATAAATTGCAAGAAGCTTTCAAAGCTATGCGTCGTTTCTCCCTAATATCCATGCTTTTACAGCTTCGCTATAATATTCTTCTTTTCCTTCCAGTAAATGCTGTTTACCTATTTGATTTTAAGTGTGATATTCTTTTATATCGATGGATGAAGCGATATGGAAGTCAAATGTCTATTTGGTTTACGGCAATTGGAGAAATGGAAAGTTTGAGTAGTTTATGTGTAATTACACAAGTAAAAGAAACATGGTGTATACCTACTTTAGAAGATGCAGAAAAGGTTGTATTTTCAATAAACGATGGTGTCCACCCTCTTATTCAAGAAAGTAAAGCGGTAGCTAATACGATTCATACAACTGCCAATAGCTATCTTCTTACTGGATCCAATATGTCTGGTAAAACAACTTTTTTAAGAATGTTAGGAGTCAATCTTGTTTTATTAAAAGCAGGAGCTCCAGTTTGTGCCAAAGCGATGCATTCTTCTTTATTATCACTTTATACTTCGATGAGAGTACATGATGAAGTACAAAAAGGAATTTCTACTTTTTATGCTGAATTGTTAAGAATCAAAGAAATGGTGACTTATAGTAGTAAGCAAATACCGATGATTGTTTTTATAGATGAAATATTTAAAGGAACTAATAGCATTGATCGTATTTATTGTGCAAAAGAGGTTATCAAAGCATTGCATCAACCTTGGGTGATTACATTTGTATCTACCCATGATTTTGAGTTATGTGATTTAGCAGAAGATCCTTTCATTCAAGCTAAAAATTATCACTTTGAAGAATTTTATGAAGAAGATAAGATTTGTTTTGATTACCAATTAAAAGATGGGAAATGCACTACAACAAATGCAAGGGCTCTTATGAAAATGATAGGACTTTTTAATTCTTAAGAAGATGTTATAAAATAGAGTTTCAAATCATTGGGATCTCTTTCTTTAATATCAAGTATTGCTAGAAAACAATTGAATTTATACCAATCCTTATAGGATGGTCGAAAGACCATCTTTTCTTTTATATTGATACTTTTTTATTTATGTATATAAAGTAATATTAATATCTTTAAGTTAGAGATAAATATAAAAAAAGAAAAAGTATTGTCAAAGCTAAATATGGTAGTGCTTTTTTTCTATCTACACTTTCTTTCATAATTTGAAAAATTCATGACATACTAGAAATAGGAGGTATGTATATGGATAAAAAACAAATAAAAGATACAGCAAAAAAACATGTTCCTAAACATACAAAATTACGTAATACAATCGTAGCTTTTTTATGTGGTGGTGTCTTTGCGATCATTGGACAAGTTTTGTTATATGTGTATATGCATATGTTAAAGATGGATGAGAAATCAGCTCTATCATTAGTAATTGTAACCTTTATTTTTGTTACTTCGGTATCAACAGGCTTAGGAGTGTATGATAAGTTTGCGCAATTTTTTGGTGCAGGTATGTTTATACCGATTTCTGGTTTTGCGAACTCATTGACGGCAAGTGCTCTTGAATGTCGTAGTGAAGGTCCTATTTATGGGATTGGTTCTAATATGTTTAAATTAGCGGGTTCTGTTATTACTTATGGAATTGTATCAGCCTTTTTCTTTGGGGCAATCCGCTTTTTATTATTTGGTGCATAAATATGAAAACAATCATATTTGAAAATGTTTATGTACAATCAAGAGCAACCGCTGTAGGAAAAATGGAGAAAGATGGTCCTCTAGGATCACTTTTTGATGTAACTTTTGAGGATTCTTATTGTAATGAGAAAACTTTTGAAAAAGCCGAAAGAGCCCTCGTATATCATGCTTGTGATCAAGCTATTCGAAAAGGGAATAAAAAGATAAGTGATATTGATGTTATTGTTGGTGGCGATTTAATAAATCAATTGACGAGTTCTCATTATTTTGCACGTGATATGAATTTACCTTTTCTTGGGATGTATGCAGCTTGTGCGACAAGTTCTCTTGTCATTGGGGAAGCTGCGATGCTTGTAGAGCATAACATGGCGAATTACGCCCTTGCTTTTACAAGCTCTCATGTGGCAACAGCTGAGCGTCAATTTCGCTATCCTAATGAATACGGAGTTCAAAAAAAGCCGACAACAACACTTACAGTAACAGGAAGTGGAGCTTTGGTGTTAGGAAGAAAGAAAACCAAAATTAAAGTACGTGCATTTACACCTGGAAAAATTATTGATTGGGATCATAAAGATGCTAATGATATGGGACTTGCTATGGCACCAGCTGCTTATGATACTTTAAAAACACATTTTCAACAAACAAATACGACATTTAAAGATTATGATTTGATTGTGACAGGTGATTTGTCTAAATTGGGATATTCTTTCCTAATGGATTTATGTGTACAGGATGGCTATGAGATTGATCATCGTCTACATGATTGTGGATTAATGATTTATGACTTTGAAAAACAAGATGCTTTTTGTGGAGGAAGTGGATGTGCATGTAGTATGTGTGTGTCTTTAGCAAAACTCTTAAATGAATTAGAACAAGGTGTATATCAACGAATTATGGTGATTGCGACAGGAGCGTTGTTATCGCCAGTTGCTATTCAACAAAAAGAAAGTATACCTTGCATCGCTCATGCGATTGTTTATGAAAGGAGTGAAGCTTAAATGATCTATATCCATGCGTTTCTTGTTTGTGGAATTATTTGTGCTATTGGGCAAATCATTTACGATAATACCAAGTTAACTGCTGGCCATATTACAAGTTTATTTGTCGTTATAGGAGCAGCTTTTGATACTTTTGGACTTTATGATCAATTAATACAATTTGCAGGAGCAGGAGCATCTTTACCGATTACAAGTTTTGGACATTCTCTTATCCATGGTGCTTTACAAGCAGCACAAGAAAATGGGTTGCTTGGGATTTTATCAGGGATGTTTGATTTAACAACAAGTGGGATTACAAGTGCCATCTTATTTGCCTTCCTTGTAGCGGTTGTGTGCAAACCTAAATCCTAATGTTATCTTTTGAAGAAAAAATCCAAAGTATTCAATCAGCTGTAGCACCTTCTTTTGATTTAGTTTATAGAAATGTCACAATTAAACAACAAAGAGTTTGTCTTATTTTTCTTTCTTCCCTCTCTGATAGTGCAAGTATTGCAGAAGTAGTAGAAAGTATTGTTATTACGGCAGGAAATGAGCTTATCTTAACTTTTTATCCAGGTTCGGTAGAAAAGCAACAAGATGTACATAAAGCAATTACTAGTTTATTAAGTGGACAAAGTATTGCTATTGTAGAAGGGAGCGATGTTTTCTATTGTTTAGAGACAAGAAGTTATCCCTCCCGAAGTACAGCTGAACCTAGTGTTGAAAAAAGTGTTCGTGGTGCACATGATGGATTTGTAGAAAATATCATTTTAAATACAGGTTTAATAAGAAGGCGCATACGAGATCCTAAATTACGAATTTGTATTAATAAAGAGGGAGTTAAAACACGAACAGATATTGCTTATATGTATATTGAACATCTCGTTGATCCTGATATTTTACAAGATTTTGAGCATCGCTTATCATCTCTTGATGAAACAGAAATTTTAAGCGAAAGAAATTTATGTGAGGAGCTTTATGGAAAAACATGGAATCCCTATCCTCATGTACGTTATAGTGAACGTCCTGATATTTGTGCGATTCATTTACTACAAGGTTATCTAGTTGTACTTGTCGATAATACGCCAACAGCGATGATTATACCAACTACTTTTTTTGAACAGACAAAGCAAATAGAAGAATATACACAAACAACGTTAATTGCGACTTTTACAAGAGTGATACGTTTAATTGGAATTTTATTTTCTTTATATTTATTGCCTTTATGGATTGTAGCTATGGTTGAACAAAATCCTACCATGTTACAATTACCATTAATGGAAAACTTACGTATTGTAGAATTTGGATTTCAAATTATATTTGCTGATATTGTTGTAGAGTGGATACGTCAATCTTTAATTCATACACCTACAGTATTATCAAGTATTATGGGGTTTATAGCTGTTTTTGTATTAGGAGATATGGCAGTTGATTTAGGAGCGTATACAAATGAAATTTTAGTGATGATTGCACTTACGAATATTGGAAATTTGCTTACTCCAAGCTATGAATTATCACTTGCTAATAAAGTATTTCGTATTTTCATCGGCTTTTTATCCTTATGCTTTGGACTCACTGGTTTCTGTGTTGGGGTCTTTATGCATATAGTTCTTCTATTAAGTACTAAGACGATTAAATTCCCTTATTTATATCCATTTATTCCTTTTTCTTACAAGGAGTGTAAAAAAATCTTATTTGGTTCTCCTATTAAATTAAAAAAATAAATAGGATAATACTTTATAAAAAAGATACTTAAAGAAAAGGAAAAGTTGAAAAATAAAAGAAATCGATAAGCAATTATTTAAAATATAAACGATAGAAACAGAGAAACGGTAGTAAAAAGGGCCGTTTTTTTGTTATAATAATATATAGTTACTAAATAGAGGTGAGCAGATGGCATTTGAAATTATGATTGATCAATTTGAGGGACCTTTGGATTTAATGCTTCATCTTATTAAAAATAATAAATTGGACTTATTTGATTTAGATATGAATATATTAACGGATCAATATTTACAATATTTGAATACGATGGAAGCGATGCATTTAGAAATCGCAAGTGAGTTTCTTAGTGAATTAGCTGGTTTAATTGAATATAAAAGTAAACGTTTATTACCACGAGAAAAAGTTGTTATTGAAGAAGAATATGAAGAAGATCAAAGGGAAAAATTAGTGAAGCGTTTATTAGAGTACCAACGATTTAAAGAAATAAGTGAAGTTTTTGGTACGAAATATGAAGAACGACAACGCTTAATTAGCAAACCGCTCAGTGAAGAAACTTCTAAGTGGATGAAACAAGTAGAAGTAGAAGACTTTAAAGGATCTCCTTATGATTTGTGGAAAGCTATGCATAAAGTACTTCGTAGAATCTCACTTATGAATCCTTATGAAACCAAAATGACGGTAAAAGAATTATCGGTAGATGAGCGGATTGTGCAAATTCAAAAGCAAATACAAGGAAGCAAACAAAAAATGAAATTTGATGAGTTATGTAAAGATTGTGTTGATTTGCATATGGTGATCGTAACGTTTTTATCGATTTTAGATTTAATTAAACAAAAAGAAATCGTATTTTTTATTGATGAGCAAGAAAATATCTGGGTTATGCAAGGAGAGAATAGTTATGCCTAATATACATGCAATTTTAGAAGGGTTATTATTTTTAAGTGGAGATGAGGGGGTTTCGCTTTCTCAATTAACAACGGTTACAGAACTTGGTGAAGAACAAATAGAAGAAGCTTTAAAGCAGCTTATGGAAATATATATAGAAAAAGAGCATGGGATAGAACTAGTATGTTTTGGTGGATGTTACAAATTTGTATCAAAAGAAATGATTTATCCTTATGCTGAAAAGTTATTTACGAATACTAAAATAGCTTCTTTATCACCAGCTGCTTTAGAGACTTTAGCAATCATTGCTTACAAACAACCGATTACAAGAGCAGAGATTGAAGAAATTCGTGGAGTGAGTTGCGATATGATGATTCGTAAATTACTAGCTCGCTCTTTCATTAAAGAATGTGGACGAAGCGATGCTCCTGGAAGACCTTTTTTATATGAGATTACTCAGGAATTTATGGATGCTTTTCAATTAGAAAGTTTAAAAGAATTGCCAGATTTGGTAGATCAACAACCAAATAAAGAAGAACTATTTCAAGAAGAAAAAGTTTAAGTATAAGTAGAATACCTATGCCACTTTTTAAGATATACATACTATATTTTGAGAGGTGAGAAAATGAAACCAGTCATTGATGTTAGTTATCATAATGGTGTGTTGGATTGGGAGCGTATAAAGCCACAAATTGATGGAGCTATTTTACGCTGTGGATATGGACAAAATATACCTTCCCAAGATGATTCGCAGTTTGAAAGAAATGCAAGAGAATGTACAAGATTAGGAATTCCATGGGGAGTATATTTATTTAGTTATGCTCGTAATGTGGCAGAAGCTTTAGGAGAAGCAGAGCATGTTTTACGACTTGTACGTGATAAAAATATGCAATTGCCAATTTATTATGATATTGAATATTCTGATTATCAAGGGGATTTAACACCGGAACAATTTACGAATATTGCAATTGCTTTTTGTGAGCGTATTAAACAAGCTGGTGGTTTTGTTGGTATTTATGCTAATACGTACTATTGGCAAACGAAATTATATGATCCAAGACTAGATGCATATACGCGTTGGATTGCACAATATTCAGGAGAAGTCACAATTGATATTCCTTATAAATTATGGCAATATTCTGAAAAAGGAAGAATAGAAGGATCTAGTGAATATACAGATGTGAATCGTTACTATGGAGATTTTTTAACGATGTCAGGAAGAAAAAATTATTTTGCCTATTGGAATTGTTGTTGCCAAGATACAACAAATTGTTTAAGAAGAAAGTAAGGATGCCAAGGATTAACTTTGATAAGAAAGGAAAGTTAATCCTTTTTTGTATATCTTAGGAACCAAAATCATATACTTGCATAGGTGATATAATGAAAAAAGTGATTCTTTTTTGCTTATGTTTTTTCTATACGGTTGTTAGTGTTCACGCAGAAAGTTATTGTGTGCTATCATCGGCAGATAATACAGTTATTGAAGAAAAAAATATGCATGAACCGCAAAGTGTTGCAAGTATTTCTAAAATTATGACGGCTATAGTAGCTTTAGAAGAAGGAAATATTGATGATAAATGGCAAGTGCAAAAAGAAATATTACAAGCTGTTGGAAGTAGTATTTATTTACAAGTAGGACAAGAAGTAAGTTTAAAATCTTTGTTGTATGGATTAATGCTTCGAAGTGGAAACGATGCAGCGATTGCTATAGCTACACATATTAGTGGGAGTGAAGAAGAGTTTGTAAAATTAATGAATGCCAAAGCGGAAGAACTTGGAATGTTACATACAACATTTCATAATGCAAGTGGATTAGATGAAGATGGTATTGGAAATATATCAACTGCTTATGATATGGCACTTCTTATGTCTTATGCCATGAAAAATGAAACTTTTCGAGAAATTGCAGGAGCACAATATTATACAAGTGAATGGAATGCTCGCTGGCAAAATAAAAATAAATTGTTATTTCAATTCCCATTTACTACAGGTGGAAAAACAGGATTTACAAAGTTAGCAGGAAGAACGCTAGTGACTTCTGCTAAAAATAATTTAACCGAGAGCATTGTTGTTACACTACGCCAAAGTGATGATTTTCAATTTCATCAACAGAAGCATAAAGAAGTTTATGAAAACGTGAAAACATTAGAAGTTGTAAAAGCAGGAACGTATAAAGTTCATCAACAAGAATTTGTGATTGAAGATCCTATCCTTGTAACTGTTAAACAAGATGGAAGCGATCGAATTAATGTGTATACTCATTTTAAAGATGGCGAGTTTATTGTAGAAGTGCAAAAAAATGAACAAGTGGATGTATATAGCTATAAAGCAAGGAAGGCTTCTAAAAATGTGTGGAAGAAGGTGTTTTCATGAGTATTCTTTGGTTATGTATGATTGCTTTTTCTATTCTTTATGGATTGGGTATAGGGAAAGTAGATGTTTTAAATAATGTATTTTTAAATATTGGAAAAGAGACTTTTGATTTTGTATTGCCTCTTGTTTGTATGACTTGTTTTTGGAATGGACTTTTAAATGTAGCGAAAGATGCAGGGCTATTGAAAAAATTAGAGCTATTTTTTCATCCTTTTTTAAAGTATTTATTTCCTGATATCAAAGATGATAAAGAAACCATGGGATATATTGCGACGAATATTACAGTGAATATGTTTGGTCTAGGTGGTGCAGCTACACCCATGGGATTAAAGGCAATGGAGGGAATGCAGAAGCATAATAAGAAAAAAGATACAGCCTCACGTTCCATGGTAACTTTTTTAATTTTGAATACAGCAGGAGTTACTCTATTTTCCACAACACTAATCGCTTTGCGAGCCTCGTTTCATTCACAAGATGTAACTGGCTTTATGCCTTTAGCCTTAATAGCAACCGCTGTTGCTTCCTTTGTTGGCTTAGTGATTGATAGGTGGTGGAATCACCGTGATTAATACACAATATATTTTGCCTATTTTAATTTTATTTATTGTGTTTTGTGCCTTATGTAAACGCATCAATGCGTATACGAGTTTTATAGAAGGGGTAAAGGAAGGACTAGGCTTATTTTATAATTTATTTCCAGCGTTACTTGCCATGATGTGTGCTATTTCTTTACTTCGAGAAAGCGGATTATTAGCAATGTTTTCTAACTGGATTGTGAATCGCATTTCTTTTATTCCTTCTGCTGTTGTTCCAATGATTTTATTTCGTCCTATTTCAGGAAGTGCATCTTTAGCTGTTCTGATTGATATTTTTAAAGCATGTGGAGTGGATAGTATAGAAGGAATTATGGCAAGTGTTATTCAAGGATCAACAGATACAACGTTTTATGTTATTACCCTTTATTTCTCAACAGTTGGTATTAAGAAGATTAAAAATTCTTTAGCTATTGGATTGTTAGCTGATTTGGCAGGTATATCGATGGCGATTTTATTAACACTGATCTTTTTTGGATAAAACACGTGAATTTTTTATTTTTTTCATGTACAATAGTAGCATGAGAGGATGAGCTTTATGGAGCGTTTACAAAAAATAATTGCCCAGGCTGGGATAACATCAAGGCGTAAAGCAGAGCAAATGATAGTAGATGGGCGTGTAAGTGTTAATGGAAAAATTGTTTATGAACTTGGAACAAAGGTAAAAAAGAAAGATTATATTGAAGTAGATGGAAAGCAGATTGTAAGAGAAAACAAAGTCTATTATGTGATGAATAAACCAAAGAAAAGTTTATGTACGTTAGAAGATGAATTTCAACGAAAAAGTGTTGTATCACTGATTCCTTGTGAAGAGCGTATTTTTCCTGTTGGTAGATTAGATTATGATACAAGTGGTGTTCTAATTTTAACCAATGATGGAGACTTTGCAAATCAAATCATGCATCCACATTATCACATTGCGAAAACATATAATTTAACGATTAATGGAATTTTAAATCTTGATCATTTGAAAAAAATTCAAAATGGAATTCGTTTAGATGATGGAGTAAAAACACTTCCTGCGA
>CAMWMY010000023.1 GCA_947175465.1 uncultured Erysipelotrichaceae bacterium
CTCGAGTGCTTTTCTATACTACCAAATATCCCTTGCTTTTGTCAACTACTTTTTTCATTTTTTATAATTATTTTTCTATTTTTCTTAGAACTACATTCTCTCTCCTTTCTTTTTCCTATTTCATTTTTATCTTTCTTCTACTTTTATAAAAAATGATACGATCCTCTTTCCAAAAAAAAAGAACCAAACTTTCCATTTATTAAAAGCCTTTTTTGATTTTTACAAAGAAAAAAGGTAGCTTCTCAACTACCTTTCCATAATCGAAGAAGATTGATGATTATAAATTCTCTTCTTCTAAAATATTTAAGCTATCATCTTGTATAATTTCATTAATTTGTTCCATTGTCGCCTTCTCTTGCTGTGGAACAAAGGCCATAAAATTATCTGTTGTTTCTTCCTGACGGTTTCTTTCTTCACGTTTTTCACGAAGCTCTGCAGCTTTCTCTGCAATTTTTTGACTTGTTTCACGATCTGAATGACAACCTGTACCTGCAGGAATTAGTTTTCCGATAATAACATTTTCTTTTAATCCTATTAAATGATCTTTCTTTCCTTTAATAGCTGCATCGGTCAATACTTTTGTTGTTTCTTGGAAAGATGCTGCAGATAGGAAAGAATCTGTTTCTACAGAAGCTTTTGAAATCCCTAATAAAACAGGTGAGAATGTTGCAGGGCGTTTTCCACTTAATAAAGCACTACGGTTAATTTTCGTAATCTCTGTTAATGAAATTTGAACTCCTGAATTCAAGTTAGTATCATTTCCTTCTAATACTACAACTTTACGTAACATTTGACGGATAACAACCTCTATATGTTTATCTGAGATTTCAATCCCTTGGCTTTGGTAAACTTTTTTAACCTCTTTCAAAATGTAGTTTTGAACTTGGCGTACACCAGCTACTTCTAACAATTCTTTTGGATTTACTTGACCTTCTGTAATTTTATCTCCAGCTTCTACTTTCGTACCAACTTTCATCCATAAACGAATAGCTTGTGTCATTCCAACTTTATGCGCAATACTTTCTTTATCATTCGTAATAACAACTTCCATTCCATTTAAAGACTCTAATTGGTGAATAGCTGTTATTTCTCCACTAATTTTAGCTAGTACTGCTGCTCCTTTTGGACAACGTGCTTCAAATAATTCTTCTACACGTGGAAGACCTTGGGTAATATCTCCTCCATCAGCACTCGCCACCCCTCCGGTATGGAAGGTACGCATTGTTAACTGTGTACCTGGCTCTCCAATAGATTGTGCAGCCATTGTACCTACAGCTTCTCCTACTTCTACATCTTTTCCAGTAGCCATGTTTCTACCATAACACTTCTTACATACTCCATAAATTGACTTACATGTGAATGCACTTCGTATATAAATACCTTCAATTCCAGCATCTTCAATACGTTTTGCAATTTCTTCTGTAATAAATTCATCAGAGTCTATAATTATTTCTCCAGTAACTGGATCTTGTACAGTTTGTTTTGTATAACGTCCAACTAAACGATCGTATAAAGTTTCAATAACGGTATTTGTTTTACGATCGATAATAGCCTCTACCCAATATCCTTTATCCGTTCCACAATCTTCTTGTTTAATAATCACATCTTGTGCAACATCGACAAGACGACGTGTAAGGTATCCAGATTCTGCTGTTTTTAAGGCTGTATCTGTTAGCCCTTTACGCACACCGTGTGTAGAAATAAAGAACTCAGACACATTTAACCCTTCACGGAAACATGAATAAATAGGAACCTCGATAATGCTTGGCACATAGCCACCTTTCGCTGATTTTGATTGCGAAGGTTTCGCCATCAGACCACGCATACCTGCTAATTGCGTAAAGTTCGAAGTATTCCCACGTGCACCTGAGCGCGCCATCATATTAATAGGGTTTTTACGTGCAAGACTTGCCAATAACTCATCGGCAATTTCATCTTTTACTTCTGCCCATAGTTTATTTAAGTGGCGTTCCCACTCTTGCATTGTAAGTTTTCCTTTATCACGCAATTTCTTTAATTGTTCTGCTTTCTCTTTTCCATTATCTACGTGTTTTTGCTTATTCGGCGCAACTTCGATATCGGCTAAAGAAACAGTAATTCCCGCAACAGTAGAGAATTTGAATCCCATATCCTTAATTTCATCAAGAATTTGTGATGTTTTTTCTGTACTGTAACGCTTAAACACTTCTCCGATAACTTTCCCTAAATCTTTCTTTTTGAAAGCTGGCACAATAGGTAAAGCCTGAATAGCTTCGACTACATTTTGTCCCATAGGTATAAAGTACTTATCTGGAGTAGCTTCAAAGTTTTCTTTACTAATTTCATTTAAGTATGGGAAATCAAGTGGGAACATATTATTGTAAATAATTTTTCCTACTGTTGTAAGAAGATATTGGCTATTTTGTTCATGTGTAAAGCTTGTCTTTTTCAACGCACCTGCTAAAATCGCAATACGTGAATGTAAGTGTACTTGCTTTGTTTCATAAGCCATAAACACTTCATTTACACTATGAAATACATGTCCTTCATGATCAGCATATGTATTCCATAAAGCAGCTGATTCTGGACAATCTACTTCCATGTAACGTCTAGCAGCTTCTCTAAATTCTTCTGCTGTTTCTTCCATTGTTAAATAGAAGTTCCCCATAACCATGTCTTGAGATGGTGTAACAATTGGTTTTCCATCCTTAGGTCCTAAGATGTTATTGCTTCCTAACATCATAATCAATGCTTCAGCTCTTGCTTCCTCACTTAACGGAACATGGACAGCCATTTGGTCCCCATCAAAGTCAGCATTAAACGCTGTACAAACAAGAGGATGCAAACGGATAGCACGCCCTTCTACAAGTTTTGGTTTAAAGGCTTGAATTCCTAAACGGTGCAATGTTGGTGCACGGTTCATAAGTACTGGATATCCTTCAATTACATCTTCTACAATATCCCAAACACGAGGATCTAAACGATCAATTAACTTCTCAGCTGTTTTTGGATTACTTGCAATTTCACGATTTACAATTTCGTTAATTACAAACGGTTTGAACAATTGAATTGCCATTTCACGCGGAATACCACATTGATACATTTTTAAATCTGGTCCTACGGCAATAACTGAACGCCCTGAAAAGTCAACACGCTTTCCAAGTAAGTTTTGACGGAAACGTCCTTGTTTCCCTTTAAGAGAGTGAGAAAGTGATTTTAAAGCTCTTCCTCCTGCTCCTGTAATTGGTTTTGAACGACGTCCATTGTCAATTAAAGCATCTACCGCTTCTTGCAACATACGTTTTTCATTTTGCACAATAATCGCTGGTGTTCCAAGCTCTAATAGTTTTTTCAAACGATTATTTCTTGTAATTACACGACGATATAAATCATTCAAATCACTTGTCGCAAAACGCCCACCATCCAGTTGTAACATTGGACGTAAATCTGGTGGTATAACAGGGATAACACTTAAAATCATCCATTCTGGTTTATTATTAGAACTACGGAAGGAATCAATTGTGTCCAAACGTTTAATTAATTTTTTACGTTTTTCTCCTTGTGCTGTTTTCAACTCTTCTTGAATAGCTGTAAATTCTTTTTCTAAATCTACTTCTTCTAAAAGCGTTTTTGCAGCTTCGGCACCTGTTTGTGCTACAAAGCTTCCTGGTCCATAAAGAGCCACATTTTCACGGTACTCTTTTTCTGACAGGATTTGTTTATAAGACAACTTTGTATCTTTTGGATCCGTTACAATCCAAGACACAAAATAAACTACTTCTTCTAATTGTTTTGGTGTTACATCTAGTAATAACGCCATTCTACTTGGAATCCCACGTAAATACCATATGTGAGCTACAGGAGCTGCAAGCTCAATATGTCCCATACGTTCACGACGTACACTTGCTTTGGTAATTTCTACACCACAGCGATCACATACAACTCCTTTATAACGCACTTTCTTGTATTTTCCACAATAACATTCCCAGTCTTTGCTTGGTCCAAATATTTTTTCACAAAACAAACCATCACGTTCTGGTTTTTGTGAACGATAGTTAATTGTCTCTGGTTTTTTAACTTCTCCATGACTCCATTCATGGATTCTTTCAGGTGAGGCTAACCCCACCTGAATTGAGGCAAAATTATTAACACTCATTTTTTACGCCTCCTCTTCTTCCATAGAAAGTTCAAGTGTTTCATCATCTAATAACGTATCTATTTCATCCGTCATAATCTCTTCTTCATCTACTGTTTCTAAACTGTCTTCTGAAACCTCTTCCCTTACTTCTTCTTCTACTTCTTGAGAAGAGATTGGTGGAAGAGCAACTGCTTCTTCATGATCACCTTTTTTCAGGTCAACCTCTACACCTTCTTCATTTAACATTTTCACATCAATCGCTAATGCTTGAAGCTCATGTTTTAATACTCTAAAGGATTCTGGTATTCCTGGTTCTGGTATATCTCTTCCTTTAATAATCGATTCATATGTTTTGGTACGACCAACAATATCATCCGATTTCACAGTAAGGATTTCTTGAAGTGTATGTGCAGCACCATAAGCTTCTAATGCCCATACCTCCATCTCTCCAAAACGTTGACCACCATTTTGTGCTTTCCCACCTAATGGTTGTTGTGTAACAAGTGAATAAGGCCCTGTTGCACGTGCATGCAGCTTATCATCAACCATGTGCGCAAGCTTAATCATATACATGACCCCAACAGAGATTCGCTCATCAAAAGCTTCTCCTGTACGACCATCATAAAGCACCATTTTTCCATCTTTTGTCATGGCTGCTTCTTCCATAATCGCACGAAGCTCTTCATTGCTAATTCCATCAAATACTGGTGTCGCAAATTTCACACCCAATTTTTGAGCTGCAAACCCTAAATGGATTTCTAATACTTGCCCAATGTTCATACGAGAAGGCACCCCAAATGGATTCAACATGATATCAACTGGTGTTCCATCTGGCATATAAGGCATATCTTCCACTGGTAAAATTTTAGAGATAACCCCTTTATTTCCGTGGCGTCCTGCCATTTTATCCCCTTCTGATATTTTACGTTTTTGAACGATATATACTTTTACTGTCTCATTAACTCCAGGAGGTAGTTCATGTCCTTCACTTCGTTTGAAAACACGAACAGAATGTACAATCCCTGCCCCACCATGTGGAACTTTTAAAGAGTTGTCACGCACTTCACGTGATTTCTCCCCAAAGATCGCTAATAAAAGTTTTTCCTCTGGTGATATTTCACTTTGTCCTTTTGGCGTTACTTTCCCTACAAGAATATCACCTTCCATAACTTCTGCCCCTACCATAACAATTCCACGAGAATCTAAGTTACGGCATGCATTTTCACTTACGTTTGGAATATCTCTTGTAATTTCTTCTGGTCCAAGTTTTGTATCACGGCAATCAATATCATATTCTTCAATATGAATAGATGTATATACATCATCACGTACAAGACGCTCCGACATAATAATCGCATCTTCATAGTTATAACCATACCATGTCATGTACGCAATCGTTACGTTTTGACCTAAGGCAAGTTCTCCATTTTCCATCGAAGGACCATCCGCAAGGATATCTCCTTTATCGATGCGCTCACCTTTTTTCACAATTGGTATTTGGTTAATGCTTGTTCCTGCATTTGATCTTTGGAATTTACGAATACGGTATTCACGTTTTCCATTTTCTTCTGCTACCACAATGCGTTGAGAGTCTACATATTCAACAATACCGCCATCTTTGGCTACAATTCCTACACCACTGTCTTTAGCAATTTTATATTCAATCCCTGTCCCTACAAACGGAGAGTGAGGGCTCATCAAAGGAACGGCCTGACGTTGCATGTTCGCTCCCATAAGGGCACGAGAAGCATCATCGTTTTCCAAAAAGGGAATACATGCTGTGGCTACCGATACAATTTGTTTTGGCGAAACGTCGGCTAATTCTACTTCTTCACGTTTCGCGATGATCGTATCCCCATTTAATCTAGCAACGACACGATCATTTACTAATCGTCCATCAACAACCTCATTCGCTTGGGCAATTACATAGTCAGCTTCTTCATCAGCTGATAAGTAGATAGCTTCATCTTTTACCGTTCCATCAGCTTCAACGATACGATATGGTGTTTGAATAAACCCATATTCATTAATCTTTCCATATGTAGTCATATTAGAAATCAACCCGATGTTTGGACCCTCTGGTGTTTCAATCGGACAAATACGACCATAGTGAGAACTATGTACGTCACGCACTTCAAATCCTGCACGATCTCTTGTAAGACCACCTGGCCCTAAAGCAGAGATACGACGTTTATTAGTAAGTTCAGCTAATGGGTTTTGTTGATCCATAAATTGTGATAATTGCGAAGAAGAGAAAAACTCTTTAATCGCCGCTGTTAAAGGACGAATATTCGTTAATTTTTTAGGTGTTAAAGAAGATACTTCCGCAATCGACATTCTTTCTTTAACAACTCTTTCCATACGGCTTAATCCAATTCTAAATTGATTTTGGATCAATTCTCCAACAGAGCGAATACGACGGTTTCCTAACATATCGATATCATCGGTATCACCGATACCATCCATGATATTTAAGTTATATGCATATAAAGCATACATATCAGAAATCGTAATTGTATGTTGTTTTGCAAATGGATCGTTTCCAATAATTTTTATAACATCACTGCTATCTTCACTACGAACCATAATTTCTTGTACAGCAGCTCCTATTAACCAAGCTGATATTTGTTCACCACTGCGAACCTTAGCTTTAATCTCATCAAGAGCACTTGCAGTTAATGCATCTGTCTTTTCACCTAATGTAAATTCTTCACAGTATACATTTCCTTCTGCATCCTTGATATCTGTACCATTTGTAGTTGTTAAACGTCCTAATGTATATAAACGCTGTCCATAGTTTAATACAGCATGCATATTAGACTCATCTAATACAACTTCTTTCGCAATAATTCCACCATATACATGCACTTTTTCCACTTCTTTTCTCAATGCTTCAACATCTTGTGATGTTAGTACTGTTCCTGCATATAATGTTTGCTCTTGAAGTTCTACATCATTTGCTAACACACGTCCTATTAATCCTATTTGATAGCTTGTAGGCACTTCTACTTTATCTTCATGATGGAATAAAGGATTCCATGGGAATGCTGTCACATGAACCCCTTTTTCTAATTCTTTACGAAGCTCATTTCTTTCATCACGGCGTATTAACTTTCCACTAGACATAAAGACGCTACCATCAGCAGCTAAAATATCTTGTGCTAAGAAATTCTTTTCAATACGATTAATCGCATTTAACTTTTTACAAAGCTTAAATCTTCCTGCTTTCGTTAAATCATAACGACGTTGATCAAAAAACTTCGCATTCATTAAAGTAATCGATCCATCTAATGTAGGAATTTCATCCGAACGTTGATTTTCATAAATCGATAACAATGCTTCTTGCGTTGTTTTTACTTTATCTGCTAACAATGTATTTTCAATTTCTTCATATTTACCAAAGTAAGAAGTATACATCGTTAAGTATAAATTCATATATTCACGTTCATCATCTTGCGCAACATCTTCTATAATGTTTCTACCTAATGCACGAAGGAATGTTTTTATTTGCGTAGTATCATAAGCATCTTCACTGCTATCTAAATCGACTGACATCCCAATCGCTTTGAAAAGAATCGAAGATAATATTTTACGCTTTCTATCGATGCTCATGCTTAATAAACGTCCTGTAGACGCTTTTTTCATTTCTGTTAAAAACTCAAGCCAAGTACCTCTACTTGGAATAAGTTCACATGTATAAGACTCTTTCCCTGTTTTCTCTTCAATCCCAGTAGAAAAATAAGCACCAGGAGAGCGTACAATTTGTGAAACGATGACACGTTCTGCACCATTAATAATAAAGGTACCAGTCTCTGTCATCAATGGAAAATCACCTAAGAATACATCTTCCCATTTATTTATAACTTCACCAGTTGAACTATCAACAATTTCAAGCTCCATTTTTGCTTTTAATGGCGCAGCAAAATTACATTCACGAAATTGTGACTCTTCTGCTGAATATTTAGGTTCACAAAATTCATAATCCACAAATCGCAATTTAATGTTTCCACTATAATTGGTAATTGGATAGATTTCGTTAAAAACCTCTTTAATACCTTCATTTTTAAACCATTCAAAAGAATTCGTTTGAATTTCCACCAAGTTTGGAAGTTCCAAATTCCCACTTACTTTTGAGTAGTCACGACGCTCTGCCTTTTTACCGGAAGCGACAATACGATAATGCTGTTTTTTGTCCATGTACGTCATCCTTTCCTAGGTTATATAACCAAAAAATGGATTCCTAACCCATTATAATATTTTTAGTATTATGCAATTTATTATGATAACAACACAATATCAAGTTGTCAATCCCTTTTCACACTTTTTAAAATATAATACCCTTTATCTTTTTTTATAATTTCACAATTTCCATAAACTTCTTCTAGCTTTGCTTTCGCGCTTAAAGCCCCTTGTTGCTTACGGATTACAACCCATAAACATCCATTATTTTCCAAATGCTGATAAGCACCTTCCAATATTGTATAAACAACTTTTTTTCCAGCCCGAATTGGAGGATTGCTTACAATGTGGCGAAATACTTTCCCTTGTAAAGCTGTGTAAGTATCCGATACCAAGACCTCAGCTTCAACTTGATTATGGTTTACATTTTCACTTGCTAATTGAACAGCTCGTGGATTTACATCAATCATCGTTAAGGTAATATCTTGAAAAGCTTTCTTTAAAACAATTCCTATAATCCCATAACCACAACCAACATCAAGCACATTTCCACTAAGCTCTCCTTCATGATAAATAGCATCTAATAACACTCTTGAGCCATAATCAATGGCATTTTTAGAAAATACGCCACAGTCTGTAATAAAGCGACAATTAAAACACCAAAACCGGAAAGATATTTCCTTCCGGTTTTCTGTTAAATGACGATTATCAGTGAAATAATGATTCATATCATCACATCCTTTTTGGTGGTGAAAAATTCCTTTTCACATAAATTAAATTATTTAACTTCTACAGTTGCTCCAGCTTCTACTAATTTAGCTTTAATTTCTTCAGCTTCTTCTGGTTTAATGTTTTCTTTAATTACACTTGGTGTGTTGTCAACGATACCTTTAGCGTCAACTAATCCTAATCCAGTTACTTCACGTACTGCTTTAATAACAGCTACTTTAGTTCCACCAACATCTGTTAATGTTACTGTTACTTCGCTTGGTCCAGTAGCTTCATCACTTGCTGCAGCAGCAACTGCAACAGGAGCAGCAGCTGTAACTCCAAATTTTTCTTCAATAGCTCCAATAAGTTCGTTAAGTTCTAAAATAGTAGCTTCTTCTAAGTAAGCTAAGATTTCTTCATTTGTTAATTTTGCCATTTTCTTTTCCTCCTAGATAATATATTAAGCTTGTGCTTCTTTTTGATCTTTTACTGCTTTAACTGCACATGCGAATCCACGCACTGGTGATTGTAAGCAGCTTAATAACATTGAAATCATACCTTCGCGGTTTGGTAATGTAGCAAGTTGTTTAATCATTGCGCTATCAACAACTTTTCCTTCTACAATCCCACTTTTTAAAACTAAATGCTCATGTGTTTTTGCAAAGTTTGCTAATACTCTTGCAGGAGCTACTGCATCACTACCAAATGCAATGGCATTAGGTCCTACTAAATCTTTCGCAAGCTCTTGAACACCAGCCTCTTCCGTTGCACGTTGTGCTAAAGAGTTTTTATAAACTTTGAACTCTACACCTTCAGCACTTAAGTCACGACGTAATTGTGTCATCTCTGTAACGCTAAGACCGCGATATTCGACTACAACAGTAGACTGAGCAGCTTTCATTTTTTCTGCAATTTCACTAACAACAGCCTTTTTACTATTTATAATCGCTTCGTTCATCTTTCACACCTCCTAATATGGATATAGTAACAATATACCTATAAGTAATATAAAACACTCATACTATATAGACAGTATGAGTGAAAGTTTTTCTATTGCTCTTTCTACCTCGGTAACATAATTAAGCATATGATGCCGTTACTGTCTATGGTATATTGATAACATGTACATTCTATCTTAAAATTACATTCTTGTCAAAATTATTTTTCAAGAGAAATTTTAATCCCTGGCCCCATTGTTGTAGAAAGGGTTACATTTTTCATGTATGTACCTTTTACAGCTGTAGGACGTGCTTTTGCGATAACATCATAAATCGCTTGGAAGTTATCTACAAGCTTTCCATCTTCAAAGCTTACTTTTCCAATCATTAGATTAATATTTCCTTCTTTATCTACACGATACTCTACTTTTCCTTTTTTGATGTCTTCTACGGCTTTTTTAACATCCATCGTTACCGTACCAGTTTTAGGGTTAGGCATTAATCCTTTTGGTCCAAGAACACGTCCTAATTTCCCTAATTCTCCCATCATGTTAGGAGTTGCAACGATAACATCGAAGTCAAACCAACCTTTTGCCATTTGATCTAACAAGTCTTTTCCACCAACAAAATCTGCTCCTGCATCTTTTGCCTCTTGCTCTTTTGGACCTTCTGTAATTACACATACTTTTTGTGTACGTCCAGTTCCATGTGGAAGAACCATAGCTCCACGAATTTGTTGATCAGCATGACGTGGATCAACATTCAAATGAAAAGATACTTCTACTGACGCATCGAATTTTACATAATTTGCTTTTTTTGCTAAAGATACTGCTTCATTGATTGAATAAGTAGCATCGCGATCGATCAATTTTGCAGCTTCAGCGTATTTTTTTCCAACTTTTGCCATATTTTTTTACCTCTTTCGCTTTCTTATTCAAAACCTTCAACTTCAACACCCATGTTTTTTGCTGTACCAGCAATAATTCTCATGGCTGCTTCAATATCATTTGCATTTAAGTCAGGCATTTTATATTCCGCAATCTCTCTTAATTGCTCAACACTGATTTTTCCAGCAATCTCTTTTTGATGAGAGGATGCTTTCGCAATTCCAGCTGCCTTTTTAATCATAACAGGTGCTGGTGTTGTTTTTAATACAAAATCAAAACTCTTATCTTCATATGCTGTAATAATAACTGGAACCAAGTCTCCAGCACGCTCTTTTGTCGCATCGTTAAACGCTGTACAAAACTGTGGCATGTTAATACCAGCAGACGCTAATGCAGGTCCTGGTTTTGCCCCTCCAGCAGGGAATTGTAATTTACAAACTTTTGCAACTTTTTTACTCACAAGACACACCTCCTATTTATTTTGTTGTCTTATGCAGTGGTAATGATAAAGGGTTGCACCTTCTCCCACGCATTTTGAAAAACCACATATTTGTGGCTTCTTGTATTGTAATATGAAACCTATTGTTTTGCAACCTTTTTTCATAAAAAAGTAGTTCATAAGTGATTTCTATAAAATATAGATACTTTTTCTACCTCTTTAAACTTCTCTTTTCAACTATTCCTTTCTTTTGACTATTTCTATCATCTAGCATATAATATCTTCATTCATAGAAATGGAGTGAA
>CAMWMY010000024.1 GCA_947175465.1 uncultured Erysipelotrichaceae bacterium
TTTAGTTACAATTATTAAAATGTTCATGCAAGCATATACAATTAGTTTATATACATCCCTTGGAACGTTTATTTCATTAATTGTTGTAAACTGTATTATTTTAGGACGTGCCGAAAGTTTTGCAAGTAAAAACAAAGTATTTGATTCTGCCATTGATGCGATTGGTATGGGTCTTGGTTATACATTTGCTCTTGTTCTTATTTCTTCTATACGTCAAATTCTTGCAACAGGAGTATTAAATTTTGCTAATCCTTTTCAAGCAAGTCAAATGTTGTTTGAAGTTCGCATACTTCCAGAAAATTTAACAATTTCTTTCTTTAATCAACCGTTAGGTGCTTTCTGGACATTTGCTATTTTAGTTGCGATTTTAGCTGCTATTAAAAATAAAAAAGCTACAAAGGAGAGTGAAAAATAATGGGTGATTTATTTTCTTTATTTATTGCTTCTGTTTTTATTCAAAATATTATTTTAACGCAATTTTTAGGTATGTGCCCTTTTATGGGGGTATCTAGAAATAGTAGTTCAGCAATTGGTATGGGAGGAGCTGTAACATTTGTTATTGTTGCTTCTTCTCTTGTGACTTATGGATTGTATCATGGTGTTTTATTACCTCTAAATTTAGCATATATGGATTTAATTACTTTCATCTTAGTGATTGCTTCTTTAGTACAGTTAACAGAGATGATAATTAAAAAAGTAAGTCCTAGCTTATATAAATCATTAGGAGTATATTTACCTTTAATTACAACAAACTGTGCTGTTCTTCATGTAGCTTTAGAAAATATTAATAAAGGACATGACTTTGCACAAATGTTAACATATTCTATTGCTATTCCTATTGGGTTTACACTTGTATTGTATATTTTCTCAACAATCAGAGAGCGTTTAGACGTGAGTAAAGTGCCAAACGCTTTAAAAGGAAATCCAATTGCATTAATTGTAGCAGGAATTATGGCTTTAGCTTTTAGTGGATTGGCAGGGTTAGTATAATGATTGCGGCTGCTTTATACTTTATTTTATTGGGCAGTATTTATATTCTTTTATATTATTTTAATCATAGAACGCCTCTACCTCAAGGCTGTGAAAACTTAAAATCACAATGCAAGGGTTGTCAAAACAGTGCTTGTCAAAACAATCCTGCTTTAGATGAATAGGAAAGGAGCGAGAGGATCATATGTTATATGCGATCATTACTATGCTTGTTTTAGGTGCATTGCTAGGTTTAGGATTAGGAATTGCATCAAAATATTTAGCAGTGAAAGAAGATGAACGTATTGAAATGGTTACGCAAATGCTACCAAATTATAATTGTGGAAGCTGTGGTTATCCTGGATGTTCAGGATTAGCACAAGCATTAGTGAATGGAGAAGTTACTACGGTTGGGACATGCCGGCCTTGTAAAGCTGATCAAAAAGAAGCTATTGCAGAGTACTTAAATAAAACTCCAGGACCTGATGGGAAATGTTTAAAAGTAAAAGTTTAATTCATGAAAGAAAGATTGTTTATTTATGACAATCTTTTTTTATTTATTTTTATAATATATGTCTTGAAAGTTAAGATAACAAAGGGGATTCTTCTTAATCATACATATTTTTAGATAATTGTATGGTATAATTTTTTAGATAGATCATAATTTGAAAGGAAGGAGTAAACTTATGAAACATTGTGGAACGCAAAAGTTAGAGACTGAACGGTTGGTTTTAAGAAGATATATTCCTGAAGATGCTGTAGCAATGTATAAAAATTGGGCCTCAGACAAGGAAGTCACTAAATTTTTGACGTGGACACCCCATGCAAGTCAAAAAGTAAGCCAAGATGTAACAGACGATTGGATAAATCAATATTCCAATAAAAATTATTATCATTGGGCTATTGTGCTAAAAGATAATGGAGATGAGCCAATTGGTGATATTGCTGTAGTAGATATGAAAGAAAGCATTTCAATGGTACATATTGGTTATTGTATTGGAAGACCTTGGTGGCATAGAGGAATTACATCAGAAGCTCTAAAAGCAGTTATGGACTATTTGTTTGATGTAGTAGATGTAAATCGAATTGAATCAAGACACGATCCAAGAAATCCTAATTCGGGTGAAGTAATGAAAAAATGTGGCATGAAATATGAAGGAACTTTACGTAGTTCTGACTGGAATAATCAAGGAGTTTGTGATACTTGTTGTTATGCGCTGTTAAAATCAGAACGTTAAGCATAATAAAAGCCTTATCATGGATATAGATATGATGAAACGATTGATGATGCTGTTGAATAGCTAGTAAAAAGAGTGCATTAAGATGATCAATATATTGTGAAAAAAGAAGATAGCAGAAAACATTATAATAAGAATAAACGTATGAACGATTAAATTCCATTAAGGGATGGAATTTTGAAATGCAAGTTACACATGAAAGGAAATATATTATAGAATCTCATAATAAGTATTGTAAATCGTAGTAGATTTGTTTATAATGTATACGAAATACATTGATTAGAAGGAGTACATATTATAGGATGCTCAGAGAACTTTGGTTAGGTGAGACAAAGTCATCTGTAATATGGAAGGTAGTCTAGGAGTAGATTTTCTGAAATAAAGAGTAAGAAAATACGTGGAAATCAGCGTTATGATTGAAGGCACAAAGTGTGAAGTAAGGTGGTACCACGTCATTAGCGTCCTTATAAGAGGATGCTTTTTTTATGAAATAAAGAGTAAGAGGAGGTTTCAGAAATGAGAAAACAATTAGAAACAAAATATGATCATTTACAAGTAGAAAAGGATTATTATGCACAATGGGTAAAAGAAGGATATTTTACAGCTGGAGATAAATCAAAAGATCCATTTTGTATTGTGATACCTCCACCTAATGTTACAGGGAAACTACATTTAGGACATGCATGGGATACAACATTACAAGATATTATCGCAAGATATAAGCGCATGAATGGCTATGATATGCTTTGGTTAGCAGGAATGGATCATGCTGGAATTGCTACACAGGCGAAAGTTGATGAGCGTTTAAAAGAACAAGGAGTTTCTAGATTTGATATTGGACGTGAGAAGTTTTTACAACATGCTTGGAATTGGAAAGAAGAATATGCTGAGCATATCCGTAAACAATGGGCAAAACTAGGTCTTTCTTTAGATTATACACGTGAGCGTTTTACTTTAGATGATGGTTTAAGTAAAGCTGTTAGAAAAGTATTTGTAGACTTATATAATGATGGGCTTATTTATCAAGGGGAAAGAATTATCAATTGGGACCCAGAAGCTAAAACAGCATTATCTAATATTGAAGTTATCCATAAAGAAGTAGAAGGAGCTATGTATACGTTTAAATATCAGGTTGTGGAAACAAAGGAAGAACTTCATGTATCTACAACACGACCAGAAACGATGTTTGGAGATGTTTGTGTAGTTGTTCACCCAGAAGATGAGCGTTATTTACATTTGCATGGAAAACATGTAATTAATCCAGCTAATGGAGAAAAACTACCGATTTTGACAGATGATTATATTGATATCAGTTTTGGAACAGGGGCGATGAAATGTACACCTGCTCACGATCCAAATGACTTTACGATCGGAGAAAAATATCATTTAGAAAAAATTATTTGTATGCATCCTGATGGAACAATGAATGAGCGTTGTGGACAATATGAAGGAATGGATCGCTTTGCTTGTCGAAAACAATTAGTAGCGGATATCGAAAAACAAGGGAATGTTGTTTCAATTGAAAAACATATGCATCAAGTTGGGCATTCAGAAAGAACGAATACGATTGTGGAGCCTTATTTATCAAAACAATGGTTTGTGAAGATGAAGCCTTTAGCAGATGAAGTTTTAAAGAACCAACAAATAGAAGAAGAGAAGATTCATTTCTATCCATCAAGATTTGAAAAGACTTTTCATCAATGGCTAGAAAATATCGAAGATTGGTGTATATCACGTCAACTTTGGTGGGGGCATCGCATTCCTGCATGGTACCATAAAGAAACAAATGAACTTTATGTGGGAGAGGAAGCTCCAAAAGAAGAAAATATGTGGATACAAGATGAAGATGTGCTAGATACTTGGTTCTCAAGTGCATTATGGCCTTTTTCAACACTAGGATGGCCAGAAAAAACTGATGATTTACAACGCTACTTTCCTAATGATGTGTTAGTAACAGGGTATGATATTATTTTCTTCTGGGTAGCACGTATGGCTTTTCAAACTCGCTACTGTATGGGAAGTCGTCCTTTTAAAGATGTTTTAATCCATGGACTTGTAAGAGATGCACAAGGTAGAAAAATGAGTAAATCATTAGGAAATGGGATTGATCCAATGGATGTCATTGAAAAATATGGAGTAGACTCTTTACGCTTTTTCCTTACAACGAATTCAACTCCAGGACAAGATTTGCGTTTTATTGATGAGAAGGTAGAATCTAGTTGGAATTTTATTAATAAAATATGGAATGCTTCTCGTTTTGTAGTAATGAATTTAGATGAAAATATGAGTATGGAAGATATTACATTAGATCACCTTTCCATGATTGATAAATGGATTATTCAAAGATTTAATGAAGTTGTACAAAATGTAAGTGCCAATATGGAAAAGTATGAATTCTCACTAGTAGGAAATGAAATTTATCATTTTGTATGGAATGATTTCTGTAGTTGGTATATTGAATTATCAAAAGCTGGTTTATATAGTGAAAATAAAGAATATCAACTTGCGACAAAATCGACTTTAGTTCTGATTTTAAGTGGTATTATACGTATGTTACATCCGTTTATGCCATTTGTGACAGAAGAAATTTACCAAGCGATTCCTCATGAGTTCCCATCGATTCATTTAGCTGCTTGGCCTTCACCTATTAAAGTAGCGATTGATGACAAAGAAATGAATGAAGTGCAACAACTCTTATCTATTATTGAAATGGTACGTGAAATTAAAGCGGATTATCAATTGAAACCAAGTATGGATATTCAAGTGTTTATTCAAGACCAACAAGGAAATAGGATAGAACCAAAAGCGGAAATACAAGCTATTTTAAATAAAATGTGTCATGCACAGTGGAGTGTAGAAGCATGTGAAGAAGAAATGGTTATACGTAATATTGTAGGAGGTACATTAGCAGTTCCTTTAGCTAGTATTATGAATATCGAAGAAGAGATCTTAAAAACAGAAAAAGAATTACAAAAGTTTGAAAGTGAGATCAAACGTGCAGAAGGAATGTTATCAAATCCTAACTTCACGCAAAAAGCACCAGAAGCTAAAGTAAAAGTTGAGCAGGAAAAATTAGCAAATTACAAAGAGCAATATGCATTAGCTCAAAAACGTTTACAAGATTTAAAGAGCAAATAATTTAAAAAAAGGAATAATTTATATTCCTTTTTTCAGGCTGTTGACAAATAAGTCAGCAGTTTTTTTATGTAAAAGAATAGAAATGATATAATAAAAGTAGTTATATATGTATTGCAATTGCTCCTTTCCTTCTTTTATGCATACGATAACAAGGGGGAGTTGTTATGGTAGAAATTAGGGAGTGGAAGTTGGATGATGTTTTTCAATTAAGAGAGTTATTAATGCATCCATATTTTTTAGCAAAACATAAAACAAAATATTTATATCCGAAAACTTTTTTTCATACGATTCGTATAATCAAAGGATATCAAAAAGCAAATAAAAAGAAGTATGTAATCCGTGCTATTATGTTTCATAAGGTAGTTTGTGGCTTTATTCAATGTGAGAAAAAAGATGCTCATAGCTGTGAAATTTCTTATTGGTTAGGTTATGCATATTGGAATAAGGGAATTATGCAGAAAGCAGTTGCTTGCATGTGCCAAGAAGCTTTTCAACGATTACAAGTAATGAGTATTTTCGCAAGAGTGCAAACAAAAAATAAGGCATCTTGTAAAGTATTAGAGAAAAATCATTTTCACTTAGAGTGGAAGGATGAAAGAATATGTATTTATCGTAAGTTTAAATAGTATGGAGGAATATAAAAAAGTGATAGACTCTTCTTTGTTGAATAAACAGAAAGAAGAAAGTATATCACTTTAGTGATTGCCTTTTTTGACTACAAGATGATGATCAATCAATTGCTGTATATGGGCAATATCAGGATCGATATAAATAGTTTTATACGTACTTAAAGAGACTAGTCCAGTTTTTGAGCCGGGGATCTTTTTAAGATGCTTTTGTAAGCAGTAATCTACAGGAACACTAGAAGAATAGCGACCTTTGGAATAATATGCAGCGAGCATTGCGGCATCACGCAAACGCTCCTCACTTGGATTTTCACATGTAAGCACAACATGAGCTCCATGATAATCTTTCGTATGTAACCAGGTATCTTGCTTTTGAGCAAGCTTCCATGTGACATATTCATTTTGTAAATTATTTTTCCCTATATAAATAGTTGCATCTTCAAAAGTAAAGGTTTCATAATGAGGACATTGATACTTTTTATTCTTTTTTCGTATTTTCGCTTTTGAAGCTTTCATATATCCTTGTGCAATCAACTCTTCACGGATTTCCAAAGCATCTTGTAAAGAAGCTTGTTCCAATTGCACTTCCATACTTTCAAAATACGCAATTTCTTTTTCGCACTTTTGGATTTGTTCTTGTAAAATGATTTGTGCACGCTTTGCTTTATGATATTTTTGATAATATTTATTTGCATTTTGCTTGAGATCATACTTCATATCAATTGGAATAGAAACTTCTTCATTTGTTTCAAAAGAGGGAAGTTTTACTATTTTTGCTTTTGGTGTTGTATACATATAAGCAAAGAGCAAATCGGCATATTCACGATATTTATCGCAATCCATTGCCTCTTCTAATGTATTTTTTAGTTTTGGTAATTTACTTGTATTTTTGTGTAGCTCTTTACGTACGATTTTAAATAAGTCTCCACTTTGTTGTTTAATACGTATTTTTTCTTCTTTATGGAAGTAGAGAATATCCATACCTTTCATTAGTTCATAACAACGGTATGGAACATCAAGGTGCGTAAGAGGAATACAATGAAAATGCATAGTGTCTTTAATATCACTTATATAAAGGTGTTTAGAAGTTTTTATTTCCTTCATAATATCTTGAAAAGATTCTTGATTTTGAAGACGATAGATTACTTCTTTTGATAATAAGGGAGAAAAACCATGAAAATAAGAAGTTAATTGATCATCTTCTGGAAGTGCAGAAACCTCATAAGGATTTTGTTTGTGATCATGTTGCTTAGGAAGTTGAAACATGACACTAGGAAGAATAGTGCGAGTATTATTTTCAAAAGGAGGAATACGCTTGAGAGCATCAATAATTTTGCCATCTTCATCTACTAAAATCATATTGGCGTATTTTCCCATGAGCTCAATATAAAAATATTTATAGTGCATATCTCCAAGATCATCTCGTACTTCGATTTTCATTTGTAAAATACGATCAAGTCCTATTTGTTGTAAAGAGCGAATGATACCTCCATCTATTTGTTTTCTCAGCAACATTAAAAAATTACTTGGTACTTCTAAAGCTGTATAAGATTCTTCACTTATATGAATACGATTATAGACACTATGTGCTGAAATTAATAATTTTTGATTTCCGTTTGTACTACGAATTGTAAATAATAATTCGGTATCGGAAATTTGTTGAATTTTATTTATTTTTGCAGGAATATCATTTTGTAATAGAGTTTGTATTTGATGCAATACTAAACCATCGAGCGCCATAAAATCACCTAATTTCTTTTTTTATTATACCATAATTTATGAATTTCATGAAGATAGGAAATAATTTTTAAAACATGTTTGACATCATCTATGACAATAGGTAAAATGGAAGAAAGAAGAAAGGAGTATGCATATGAAAAAAGGATTATTAATTATTATGAGTGGTCCAAGTGGCGTAGGAAAGGGGACTGTTCGCGAGTATTTTATGAAAGATGAAGAACTTCGTTTAGCATACTCTATTTCAATGACGACAAGAGCACCAAGAAATGGAGAAAAAGATGGGGTCGATTATATTTTTACAACAAAATCGCAATTTGAAGAGGCTATTCAACAAGGGAAATTATTAGAATGGGCAGAGTTTGTTGGGAACTATTATGGTACACCGATGGCAGAAGTTGAGAAGTTACGAAATGAAGGGAAAAATGTTATTTTAGAAATTGAAGTGCAAGGAGCTATGCAAGTGCGTGAAAAATGCCCAGATGCATTATCTATTTTTATTATCCCACCATCAATGGAAGAGTTAGAAAAAAGAATTCGTGGTAGAAAAAGTGAACCAGAAGAATGTGTACAACAAAGACTTGCGAAAGCAGAGCGTGAGATGAAAATGGTTAAGGATTATAAATATGTTATATGTAATGATGATCCTAAGCTTGCAGCTGATATTATATCGTTAATTATTAAACGTCATATGGAAGAGCCATCTTACTAGATGCTTGAGATATAGATATGAAAATAGCACATGTTTATATTGAACATTCGATCAAACAGCTTGATTGTACTTTTACGTATCGCTATCAAGAGGAACATGTTCAAAAGGGAGTGCGTGTACGTGTTCCCTTTGGGAATCAAGTTGTTACTGGATTTGTTGATCATATAGAAGAAATTGATGATACTTCTTTACAGGAAGTGTCTTATGATATAAAAGACATTTATGAAGTACTTGATGAAGAACCACTATTGAATGAAGAACTTTTTTCCTTAGGACATTGGATGAGTGAAACATGCATTGCACCAACTATTCGTTGTTTTCAAACAATGCTGCCTAGTAAATTAAAACCTCGTTCTAAACGAAAAGCCATTTTACAAGAAGCTTGGGTAAAATTTGTAAAATACGAAGGTTATACAACCAAAAGGCAACAAGAAGTATTAGAAGAGATGGCGCAAAGAAAAAGCATGTTGCGAAAAGAGTTTCTTCAAGAATATAAATCAGTTGGGAAGAAACTAATTGCTTGTGGATGTTTAGAAGTTGTGATGAAAGAGAAAGAAGCACATTCTTCTTTTTCTATTCCTTCTACAAAAGAGTGTTTTACATTAAGTGATGAACAACAACAAGCTATTCAACAAATACAAGAAGGGGATAAGCATAAAGTCTCTCTTTTACATGGTGTTACAGGAAGTGGAAAGACAGAAGTTTTTTTACAACTTGCGAAAATAGCAATTCAGCAAAAAAAACAAGTATTGTTGCTAGTTCCTGAAATTTCTTTAACACCCCAAATTGTCAAACGAGTGAAAGAGCGATTTGGGAGTCTTGTAGCAATTTATCATTCTGGTTTAAATGATCAGGAAAAATATGAGCAATACCAATTAGTGAAACATCATAAAGTATCGATTGTTGTAGGAACAAGAAGTGCTATTTTTATGCCTTTTCATAAATTAGGATTTATTATTTTAGATGAAGAACATGATCATAGTTATAAGCAAGATGTTTCTCCACGTTATCATTGTCGAGATATTGCTATTTTCCGTGGAGAATATCATCAATGCAAAGTTGTACTTGCAAGTGCAACACCTTCGTTAGAAACTTATGCAAGAGCTTATAAAGGTGTTTATCAACTTGTTTGTATGAAGCAGCGTATTAATGGACATTTTCCAAATGTTCATCTTGTTGAGATGAAAAAGGCAATGAAAAAAGGAGAGCACTATTTATTATCTGATCGATTATTAAGTGCTATTTATGATCGATTACAACGCCGTGAGCAAATGATCTTATTATTGAATCGAAGAGGTTATACTTCGATTTTACGGTGTGTAGAATGTGGGTATGTAACAATGTGTCCACAATGTGATATAGCTATGTCTTATCATAAAACAGATAATTTATTGAAGTGTCATACATGTGGAGAAGTAAAACAACTGCCTGCACATTGTCCATCTTGTACAAAAAAGAAATGGGCCTATTTAGGCTTAGGAACCCAAAAGTTAGAAGAGCTTATTAAAGAAAAATTTCCAACAGCTAGAGTTTTGCGAATGGATGCAGATACAACAACGAGGAAAGATGCGCATGAACAAATATTCAAGCGTTTCCAACAACAAGAAGCTGATCTTTTATTAGGAACACAAATGATAGCTAAAGGACTTGATTTTGAGAAAGTTACTTTGGTAGGCATTATTAATGGAGATGCTCTTTTAAATCGAAGTGATTATCGTTGTGCTGAGGTTACTTATGATTTATTAGCTCAGGCTTGTGGAAGAAGTGGAAGAGGAAAATATAAAGGAGAAGTGATTATCCAGGCATATGACATATCTCATTATGCGATTACATGTGCGGCACAACACGAATATTTATCTTTTTTCCAACAAGAAATGCAATATCGCCATTTAGCTTCTTATCCTCCCTATACTTATTTGGTAAGTATGGTATTAAGCCATAAAGAAGAATCTATTGTAGTTGAAGAAGCTTTTCAAATAAAAGAAAAATTAGGTATTCATAAGGAATATCGAATTCTAGGGCCTAGTAGTTTGTTACGTATTAAAAATGAATATCGCTATCGTATTTTATTAAAAGGAAAACAACATTCTTTATTAAAAGATGTTGTAAAAGAAGTATATAAGTGGCATTATGAGACAAAACAAAAGTCACGCTTAGAAGTTGATTTACAACCAATTATCTTAGATTAAGCAATAGAAAGAAAGGGTACATATGATTATAACAAGTTTACAAAATGCAAAAGTAAAACAATGGATGCGTTATCATCATCGAAGTGAAAGAGAAAAAGATCAATGCTTTTTAGTGGAGGGAGAGCATTTAGTACAAGAAGCTTATAAAGCAGGCTTGGTATTATATACTATTCAAAAAATAGGAAGCCCTTTATTGTTCCCTGATTGCATGGTATATGAAGTGAGTGATGCTATTTTAAAGAAAATAAGAATGTGTACATCTGGAAGCGATATTATGGCTCTTTGTAAATATAAAGAAAGTTCTAGTTCGATTGGTGAAAAAGTTATTATGCTAGATGATGTGCAAGATCCTGGAAATGTAGGTACGATTATTCGTACAGCATTATCTTTTGGTTATCATAGTGTTATATTATCTGATCACAGTGTTGATTTATATAACGAAAAACTTATTCGATCAACACAAGGTGCTTTTTTTCATATGAATGTCCTTCGTATGGACATAACAAGTATGCTGTTAACATTGAAGCAGCAACAATACCATATATATGCGACAAGCTTACAAAACGCTAAGCCTTTATCTTCAATTTCTAAAATGGAAAAATATGTTATTATTTTTGGAAATGAAGGAAAGGGAATTAAGGATGAGATTTTAGCTCTAAGCGATACACACGTAAAAATTGAAATGCAAACATTTGAATCTTTGAATGTAGCTGTTGCAGCAGGAATATGTATGTATTATCTACAATAATTAAAAAATAAAGAAT
>CAMWMY010000025.1 GCA_947175465.1 uncultured Erysipelotrichaceae bacterium
AAACCCCACTCGCCTTAGTCTCGTTGGCTCGGAGATGTGGATAAGAGACATCATTATAAAAATGTTTTAGATGGTTATTTATGGTATTTAGCAATTAACTTCCAAACACCAGGTTTAGAAAATGATCATTTACGAAAAGCATTTTCTAAAGTGATTGATAAAGAACAAATTGTAAATGCTATCTTGAAAGATGGATCGATTGCTGCTGATTATTTTGTACCTGAAAAATTAGCGACAGGTCCTGATGGAAAAGATTTTAGAGAAACATCACCAATTTCTAAAGCTTATAATGTACCAGAAGCACAAGAATTATGGGAAAAGGCAAAAGCAGAATTAGGTGTTGATAACATTACTTTTGAGTTGATGTATGAAGAAGAGGGATCAATGAAAAGTATTGCAGAGTTTATTAAATCGCAAGTAGAATCGAATTTACCAGGAGTATCCATAAAACTTGTTTCACTTCCTAAAAAGATTCGTGTAGATAGAATGCGTCAAAAAGATTTTCAAATCGGTCTTACTCGTTGGGGACCAGATTATGCAGATCCTACAACTTATTTGAATTTGATGGTTCAAGGTGCTAATTATAATTATGGTTCTTATGAGAGCGAACAATATAATCAGTTAATGAAAGAAGTAGGGGATACTGATGATATGGATGTACGTTGGAAAAAATTACAAGAAGCAGAAAAAGTATTATTAGAAGATGTAGGAGTTATTCCTTTATATCAAGTTGGGGGAGCAACACTTGTAAGAAATAGTGTAGAAGGAATTGAAAATCATACAGTTGGTGTACCTTATATTTATAAAAATGTTGTTAAACTAAAATAATATATGGTGAAAAAGAGAATGTATGTTTTAAGTGAAGAGGAGGGACATAATGAATAAGTCCATAATGAAATATATCGGAAAACGACTTCTTATGTCGGTTATAACCCTATTTGTTATTGTATTGATTTTATTTATTTTAATGAAATTGATGCCAGGGACGCCGTTTAATGATGAGAAATTAACAGAAGCACAAAGAGTATTGTTATATAAAAAATATGGGTTAGATAAATCTGTTTTTGAACAATTCTTTCTCTATGTTAAAAATTTATTAAAGGGAGATTTTGGAGTATCGTATTCGATTTTAAAAAATGCACCGATTTCAATGCTTTTAGGATCACGCATTGGTATAACAATCCGTATTGGATTACAATCAGTTGTTTTTGGTTCTATCGTAGGTGTATTATTAGGAATTGTTGCAGCAATGAAGCACAATACGATATGGGATAATATTTCAACATTTATTTCTGTATTAGGTGTGAGTATACCATCCTTTGTATTTGCTTTAATTTTATTGATTGCTTTTGGAAGGGAAATTCCTATTTTCCCAATTACGTATGATTCATCACAACCTATTTTATCGAGTATTTTACCGACTATTGCACTGTCGACCTTGACAATTGCTCAAGTAGCTCGTTTTACAAGGTCAGAGATGATTGAAGTATTAGATTCTGATTATATGCTTCTTGCAGAGGCAAAAGGATTAAATAAGAGAACATTAATTTTTAAACATGCTTTACGTAACACCTTAATTTCAATTATTACGATTTTAGCACCGCTTATCGTAGGGCTTATGACAGGAAGTGCTGTTATTGAAAAAATTTGTGGGATTCCAGGAATTGGAAGTTTATTAGTAGAAGCAATTACAGCAAATGATTACAATGTCGTTATTACTTTAGCTTTTATTTATAGTGCTATGTACATTGGAATTATGCTAGTAGTTGATGTTTTATATAGTATTATTGACCCACGTATACGTTTATCAAAGGAGGATGGCAATGAGTAAAGAAAGAGTATTTCAAGAAAAAGATTTTGAATTAATTGGTATTCAAGAAGATGCTAATAAAGCAGAAAAAGATATAACGCCATCTTTTTGGAAAGATGCATATATTCGATTTAAGTCAAATAAGGTTGCTATGATTGGATTGATCATGGTTATCATCATTATTCTATTTGCCATTTTCGCACCTATGTTAAGTAGTAGAGCTTATGATAGTGTGCAAACAGCACATCAAAACCTTCCTCCACGTGTGCCTATTTTAGAAAATATTGGTATTTTAAATGGACATATTAATGGAGTAGATGTGTATGCCTCTAAAGGGCTTGGAGATATTTCTTATCTATTTGGAACAGATACTTTAGGTAGAGATTTATGGGTAAGAGTATGGGAAGGAACAAGAATTTCTTTATTTGTTGCTTGTGCCGCAGTAATTATCGATATTTTATTTGGAATGACTTATGGTTTAATTAGTGGTTATTTTGGTGGCAAAGTAGATAATATCATGCAAAGAATTCAAGAAATTGTAAATAGTATTCCAAGTTTAGTAGTTTTAACTTTATTATTACTTGTTATGGAGCCATCTTTAAATACGATTATTATCGCATTGATGATTACAGGATGGGTTGGTATGAGTAGAGTAACTAGAGCTGAAGTGTTGAAGTTGAAAGAGCAAGAATTTATTTTAGCTTCGAAAACACTCGGGGCTAGCCATTTCTTCATTTTAATGAAAGAAATTATTCCTAATATTTTTGGACAAATTATTATTATGTCTATGTTTTCTATCCCAAATGCTATTTTTTATGAAGCTTTCTTAGCCTTTGTTGGTTTAGGAATTCCTGCACCAGCTGCATCTTTAGGAGCACTTATTAATGATGGATTTGAATCTTTTGCTATCTATCCACACATGGTTGTGATTCCTGTAGTTGTATTAGCTATTTTAATGTTGAGTTTCAATATGCTTGCTGATGGATTACGTGATGCATTTGATCCAAAACAGAAAAAGATGTAAGGAGGGTGTGTTAAGATGAAAGAAAGAGTATTATCCATACGTGACTTATCGATTTCTTTTAAAACAAACCATGGAGTCGTTAATGCGATTCGAGGAATTCGGTTTGATTTATTTAAAGGAGAAACAGTAGCGATTGTTGGCGAATCTGGAAGTGGAAAATCAGTAACAGTAAAAGCTATTATGGGTATTTTGAGTAGTAATGGTTTTATTAATTCTGGAAAAATAGATTTTACGTATCATCGTGATGATGAAGTTGTAAAAAAAGACTTAGTTCAATTAAGTAAAAAAGAAATGCGTCAGCATATATGTGGAAAACGTATTGCTATGGTATTTCAAGATCCAATGACATCTTTAAATCCTACCATGACGATTGGAGAACAAGTGATGGAAGGAATGATTCATCATTATGGAACCTCTCGTAAAGAAGCTTTTAAGAAGGCTGTAGAGCTTTTAGAGCTAGTAGGAATTACAGATGCTCAAAAACGTATGAAAAGCTATCCTCATCAATTATCTGGTGGTATGCGTCAGCGTATTGTTATTGCAATTGCTTTAAGTTGTGATCCAGAAATCTTGATTTGTGATGAGCCAACAACGGCTTTGGATGTAACGATTCAAGCTAAAATCTTACAATTAATTAAAGATATTCAAAAAAAGAAAAATATTTCGGTTATTTATATTACCCATGATTTGGGTGTCGTTGCGAAAGTAGCAGATTATGTTGCTGTAATGTATGCAGGTAAAATCATTGAAAAAGGAAGCGTAGATGAAATCTTTTATGATCCACGTCATCCTTATACATGGGGTCTTTTATCTTCTATGCCGGATGTTAATACCGTAGACGAAGAATTGTATACAATCCCAGGAACACCACCGAATTTACTTCGCCAAGTTCCAGGAGATGCTTTTGCTCCAAGAAATCATTATGCGATGAAGATTGATTATATTGAGGAGCCACCAATGTTTAATGTAGGTGGAAAGCATCGTGTATCGACATGGTTAGCGCATGAAAAAGCGCCTAAAGTAAGTATGCCTGCTTCTTTAAAGCAAAGAATTGAAAAGATGAAAAAGGAGGCTGAATAAGATGGAGCCCATCCTTATTGTAAAAGATTTAAAACAACATTTTACAGTTAATAGAAAATACAGTGTAAAAGCAGTAAATGGGATATCTTTTGAAATTTATCCTGGAGAAACTTATGGTCTTGTAGGAGAATCAGGTAGTGGAAAATCGACAACAGGACGTAGTATTATTCGTTTATATGAACCTACATCAGGAGAAATTATTTTTAATGGCCACAAGATCAGTGGGAAAATGAGTGAAAAAGATATCAAAGAATTACGTACGAAAATGCAGATGATTTTTCAAGATCCAATGGCTTGTTTAAATCCTAGAAAAAAAGTAGTAGATATTATTGCTCAAGGTCTTGATATTCATCATTTATATAAAAATCGTCAAGAACGTTTGGAGAAAGTGTATCGTATATTAGAAAAAGTAGGATTGTCAAAAGAACATGCAAATCGTTTTCCTCACCAATTTTCAGGAGGACAGCGTCAACGTATTGGAATTGCTCGTGCTCTTGTTATGAACCCTGATTTAATTATTGCAGATGAGGCCATTTCAGCTCTTGATGTTTCTATTCAAGCGCAAGTAGTGAATTTAATGAAAGCTATTCAAAAAGAAACGAATACTGCTTATTTATTCATTGCCCATGATCTTTCGATGGTAAAATATATCTCTGATCGTATTGGAGTTTTACATTTAGGACATTTAGTAGAAACAGGAACGACAGAAGAAATTTTTACAAATCCAATTCATCCTTATACCAAATCATTATTAAGTGCTATTCCAGCTCCTAATCCAAAAGTAGAACGAGACAGAGAAGTACTAACCTACCGTTATGAAGAAAGTGGTATTGATTATACACAAGGAAAAAGACAAAAAATTAGTGATACACATATTGTTTTAGCAACAGATGAACAATTGAAAGAATGGACAAAATAAGAAAAAACGCTTATGCCTACGAAGAAGTAGGATAAGCGTCTTTTTTTTGAAAAGAAATTATAAGTGCATGATATTTTTGATGTGCAATTTCAAGAAAAGTAGGATTATTTCTTGCTTCATACATCATCATAGCCCATGTGCACCACAAAAGATGATGAAATGTTTCCCATATTAATAATTGTTTTTGTAAAGTAGGGGTCATAGTATCAAAATAAACTTGATAGAAACGTTCACGATCTTGTTCATCATCAATGTGATTTTCTGTAATGAATGACATGACATCAAATAGGGGATCGTTATTTGCAGCATATTCAAAATCAATAAGATAATCTTTTGATTCTCCTAGCAAAATATTTCCACTTACCCAATCATTATGACAAAGCACACTTGGGTTGTGCAAATTTTGAACATCTTGAAGAATGGGTAAAAAGCTAGATAAATCATAAATAGGATGTTGAATACGTTTATAATACCGTTTCCATGTTTCAATAGGTTGAAAGTCTTGCTCACAGTGATAAGAAGCAGTGTGGAGTTTTTTCATTAATTTTGCGACACGCTCAATTTTATCTTTATATTGGCTATTTTCAAATTCTTCTAAATGAGGAATAAAAGTCGTAATTTTGATTCCAGAAGCTATATTAAAATAAATAAGAGGGACATCGAGAGATAAATTATTTATCATTTCTAATACGTGCGCTTCTTGTTTACGATCTAAAAAATGTTGAGTATCTTCATAAGGAAGGCGAAGCACATATTGCTTTTGGTTCACTGTTAATAAAAAGTTGCGATTCGTTAATCCTTTTTTAGTATCTTTTAAAGTATAAGTAGAACTTTGAAAAAGATCAGTTATCAATTGATGAAGTTTCATAGTAATCACCTTTCTTTATTGTAACATAGAGTTGATTATGTACAATAGAAATCCTTGTAAAATAACTTCACAAATAAGGTAGGAAATGCTACACTTTAACATGATAGAGAAGAGGGTGTATAAAGTATGAAAGAAATTATGATTGCGACTAAAAATAAACATAAGGTAGAGGAGTTTAAGGCGATGTTAGAGCCTTTAGGTTATCATATAAAAAGTTTATGCGATTTGACAGAAGATATTGAAATAGAAGAGACAGGGACAACTTTTGAAGAAAATGCCTTTATCAAAGCTAGAGCTATTTATGAAAAATTACATATCGAAGTTATTGCAGATGATAGTGGGTTTTGTGTGAATCATTTACAAGGTGCACCAGGAGTATTTTCTGCACGTTTCTTAGGAGAAGATACATCTTATAAAGAAAAAAATCAACATATTATACAAGCTTTAGAAAATGCAAGTGATCGAGGATGTCAATATGTTTGTGCGATTGCTCATATTGCATGTGATGGAAAAGAAAGTATATTTATAGGGAGTATTGAAGGAAAAGTATCCCATAAAAGTATAGGGGATGCAGGTTTTGGGTATGATCCTATCTTTTATTATGAGCCCCTTCATACAACCCTTGCTGATGTGAGGGAAGAAGAAAAAAATAAAGTATCGCATCGTGCGATTGCTTTAAGAAAAATGCTTGCTTATTTAGAAGGGAGGTAAGCTGATGTTACATCTAGTATTATATGAACCAGAAATCCCCCAAAATACAGGAAATATGATGAGAACTTGTATGGCTACTAACACTAAGTTACATTTGATTAAACCTTTAGGTTTTTCCTTAGATGAGCGTTCTTTAAAGCGGGCAGGAATGGACTATATAAAAGACGTTCCTTATGAAATTTATGAAAATTGGGAGGAGTTTAAAGCAAAAAATGAGAGTCCAAATTATTTTTTTATGACTCGTTATGGTAAAAAGCCACCTTCTGCTTTTTCTTTTTCAGCTTGTAAAGGAGCTATTTATCTTATTTTAGGAAAAGAAAGTACGGGTATTCCTAAAGAAATATTATCTGATTATTTACATCAATGTATGCGATTGCCTATGGTATCAAAAGCAAGAAGTTTAAATGTAAGCAATTGTGCGGCGATTATTATATATGAAGTGTTAAGACAATTAGACTATCCAGATCTAAGTTGTGTGGAAAGTATTAAAGGTGAAGATTGGCTAAGTAATTAAAAAAGCATACATTGGGTACAATCCCATGTATGCTTTTTCTTATTAAAACTCTTTTAAGTTTTTTAAGTTTGTACTTTCATCACCATCGTTTTTACCGCGAATGTGACGAGCACCATCACGTCCTGTAAATGGCAATGCATTTTCAATTAATCCTTGTTCTACAGCTTCTAAAGCTTGTTCATAATCATAAACTTTTCCAGAACTTGATTTAAATTCTTTTAATGTCCCATCAGGATTACGACGAGCAGCTACAAAACGTTCTTTTTTTGTTGATTTTTCTTTTTTCATTTTCTTTACCTCCTGACATTATTGTAACCACAGTGAGCATATTTATACATAGGAGGGATATTGTGAAATTTTGGAAATATCATGTCAATGGGAATGATTTCATATTAGTATCTACAAAAGAGAAATTAGATCAAGAAAAAATTCATCTATGGTGTAAGCACCATTTTGGGATAGGAGCAGATGGTGTTTTACAAGTATGGATAGAAAAAGATAAGCTTCATTATCAGCATTTTAATGCGGATGGAAGTAAAGCATCTATGTGTGGGAATGGAATTCGCTGTGTAGGCTATTGGTATATGGAAAAAAGATGTACGCACAGATGTCAAGTAGAAATCGAAGGTGTAAATTATCAATTAAAGCGATATAAACAGTTTGTCACTTTACAAATGCCTATACCTGAGATTATCGAAAATAATGTATATCAATGTGGTGTTAAACACAAAATTGTGGAAGAGTATGAAGAAAATAAGGAATATAATAGTAATTTAGTGGAGTATATAGGTACAAATTGCTTTCATATTGTAACTTATGAACTTGGAGTTGGAAAAACCTATAGTTGTGGGACAGGGAATATTGCAGCTTTTTACCATGGGTATAAAAAAGGGAAATTAGATAAAATTGCTATTGGAAGAAATGAGGGAGGGGATAATCTTCTTCAATATGAGGATACTTTTATTTTGATATCAGCTATTGTTAAACCGATTATACAAGGTCATATTTTATTATAGGAGAAGGTGCCTATAGGTAGATTTTGCTTTTTATACTATAAGTTAAGAAACAGAGTGAGAAAAGAATTCATAGCTTATAATTGAAATTTTCTCAATTTGCGTTATAATAGATGTCGAGGTGAGAGAATGCTAGAAACATTGAGTGATTATTTATCTTTTGGAGTCATTATATTTTTTCTAGTAGCTCTTTGTACCATCTTTTTTGTAGAACGTTCAAAAAAGAAAAAAGCTAGGATATTAGCAAGTCAAGAAAAATATTTTAGGGAGTGGTAATTCTTGGATGGATCGCATATAGGACTTTTTATTCTTTTAGCAATTCTAATTATTTTATCTGCAGTTTTTTCCTCTACGGAAACAGCATATTCTTCTGTGAATATGATACGTTTAAAACAAATGGCAAAATCTGGAAATCGAAAAGCAAAAGTAGCCTATAATATTTCAAAAAATTTTACGGTTGTTATTACGACTATTTTGATTGGGAATAATATCGTTAATATTTTAGCTACTTCGATTGCAACGAGCTTGTTTACTTCTTTATTTGGAAGTATAGGAGTTGCAATTGCCACAGGAATTATGACGATTTTAATTTTGACTTTTGGAGAAATTGCACCAAAAGTGATGGCGAAAGCAAAAGCAGAGAGTTTTGCGTTAAGCGTAGCGAAACCTTTATCGGTTTTAGTTATGTTGTTTCGACCTTTTACCATTTTAGTAGAGAGTATTCAAAAAAAGTGGGAAGAAAAATTAGAAATTGAACAGGTTACTGCAACTGAAGATGAGCTTTTAGAAATCGTGTCTACTATTGAACAGGAAGGTGTTTTAGAGCAAGATGAAAGAGAGCTTATTGAAAGTGTCATTGAATTTGATGATAAAAATGTTCGCGATATCATGGTTCCAAGAGAACAGGTTATCTTTTTATATGATAATGCTACGTATGAGCAACTAAAACAAGTTTTAGAAGAGCATAAATTGTCTCGTTTACCAATTATATCTTATGAAACGACAGAAGTTGTAGGTGTTTTACGTATTCGTGATGTCCTTGATAAACTTTTAAAAGAAGAAAAAATAAATATTAAAGAACTTATGCAAAAGCCAATTTTTGTAACACAACGTAAAAAGCTTCCACAAGTATTAGAAGATATTCAAAAATCAAGAGAGCATATGGCTATTGTTACAGAAAGTACAAAGTCTTCTGTATTTGTAGGTATTATTACTTTGGAAGATGTATTAGAGGAATTAGTAGGAGAAATTTATGATGAATATGATCCGTTACCTAATCATGTTGTAGAAATTGGACATCATACGTTTGAAATTGATGGGAAAGTATCTCTCATTGATTTCTTTGATACCTATGTTGAGGAACAAGAGGTGCCAAATACCAAAGCACGTACTTTTAGTGCTTGGGTATATGAATTGAATAATCAAAGAAAAGTTCGTAAAAATAGAGAGCTTACATTTGAAAATTTTGAAATTAAAGTGTTAGATACCAAAGATGGTATGGCTACAAAAATTGAGCTACAAATATTATCGCTTGTAGATGATGAACTGGATTAGGAGGAAAGAACCATGTTTATAAAAGCAATTAACCCAAAAAATGCACCAGAAGCTTTAGGACCATATTCACCAGCAGTGAAATTAGGAGACTTTGTATATTTATCAGGTCAGATACCTTTAGATCCTAAAACAGGAGAAATTGTTGGAGATACAATACAAGAACAAACACATCAAGTTATGAAAAATATAAATGCTGTATTAAGTGAGATGGGATTAGGTTTTCATCATATTGTAAAAACAACTATTTTTGTTAAAGATTTAGGAGATTTTGATGAATTAAATAAAGTATACGCATCTTATTTAACGCAGCCTTATCCAGCACGAAGCTGTGTGGAAGTTGCTAGATTACCAAAAGATGTTCGTGTGGAAATTGAATGCATGGTGATTGATACGCTTGCTTATGAAGCACAAATGGTAGAACAAGAAGAGGGATGTTCTAATTGCTCTGGTGGCTGTGGATGCCATGGTTGTGGAGAGTAAAAAGTCTAAATATTTGATAAAGAACCTTTTGTTATGAAAGGTTCTTTTTTTATCATTAAGGACAAAAAAGGTAGATTTTCTCTACATAGAGTGGATATTTTAAATAAAAATATTCAAATAGAGTAGTTTCCTCCTATTTGCTAATAAATATGTAAAAATAAAAGCAGGAGGGATAATATGATTTTTTTACTAAAGTTTGAGCAAGATTCTTTTTCAACATATATTAAGACACAAAAAGGGGAGTATGTTGTAAAAGGAATGAAAAGTGAGGAGCTTATTCAAAAGTTCTGTATCTTATGTGGTGGAACGATGGAAGGGAAAAGAAAAGCGATTTGTCAAAGACTTGATATTGTGCAAAAGGCACCTATTTTAGTATCAGAAAGATTTTTAATGCTCATGTTTCCTATAAAGGATTATGATGGTGTAGAATATTGGTTAAACTATCGAGGAATCAAAAAAATAAAGCAACAGCAATATAAGCAATGCACAATTGTTTTTAATGATCAAACAGCTATTATGCTACATATCGATTATCGTAGTATTATGAGGCAAATGAAGAGGTGTAAGCTTTATTTTGACATTTTAATGATGGGAGAAGAAGATTTAGAAGCGTATATATTAAGGGAGGTGGTTAAGTGATTTTTTATATGCTTTTAGGTTTATTTCTTAGTAAAGTAGTTTTATCTATCATACACTATTATACATTATTGGAAACTTCAAGTTCTTATCATAATGATAAGTGCTTTTTTCATTATGAGCATTGTTATCAATCTTCTTTTTGGGAAGATTTTTTTGTAAGCTTTTGCAATATGATGCTATGGTATTTGGTGTGGTTTGTAGAAGGGATGAATATCTATAGTTTTCTTATTGGAATCATAGCAAGTATTTTACTAACCATAAGCTTTATTGATTGTAAGTATTTTTTTATTCCTGATATTCTGACTTTTCTTTTATTCATAATGGGTATTCTTTTTATATGCTTAGACTATATAAAAATAATGAATGCCTTTTTTGGCTTTTTCAGTGTCAGTAGTCTTTTTTATGCTCTTTATATTTTTACAAAGCAAAAAGGAATTGGAGGAGGGGATATTAAGCTAATGGCAGCATGTGGTGTCTTCTTAGGAATCGAAAAATCAATCATTGCATTAGAAATTGCTTGTCTTTTAGCATTGTTTATTCAAGGAGTATGGAAAAAGAACAAAGGGAAAATGATATTTGCGTTTGGCCCTTATTTATCAATAGGAATTTTATTCTCTTTCTTTATAGAAAAACTTGTAGCTATTTTTAGATGATATAACAAAACATAAATTTTATCAAATGCCTAGGGATTTTAACAAGTGTCAGAGTTTAA
>CAMWMY010000026.1 GCA_947175465.1 uncultured Erysipelotrichaceae bacterium
ATCTTCATTTTACTAAAATCTACATGGCAATATCCACGTGGATGTTTTTGAAGATATGCTTGATGATATTCTTCAGCATCATAAAATGTATGAAGTTTTTCATTTTCCACTACAATATTTTGTTTATATTCCTGTTGTTTCTTTTGTATAAAAGTTTCTATAATCACTTTCTCTTCATCATCATTATAATAAATACCTGTTCGATATTGTGTACCAAAATCTCCACCTTGGCGATTTAAAGAGCAAGGATTCACAATACGAAAAAAGTGATCGAGAATCATTTCTAACGTCATTTCTGTATCATCATAACAAAGAAAGCAAGCTTCTACATGGTTTGTAGTCCCTGTTAATACCTGCTCATATGTTGGGAAAGCAACATGACCTTGTGCATAGCCTACTTTGGTCGATACAATCCCTCGTAAACGTCGATAATATTCTTCTACTCCCCAAAAACAACCTCCAGCAATGACAATTTCTTTTATCATAGTAAGTCTCCTAATCTTTTTATATTGTTATTATATAAAAAATTTTATGATCTATACACTTATCTACTTCTTCGCTTTTTTTAAAATCGTGCGTACTGCAATAGATGCGCAAGTCAATCCTGCTGTACTTGGTACAAAAGGATTACTTGCAGGTGGCATCTTTTCTTTTCTTTTTCTACCTTGTTCATTAATAATTTGATGCTGAACAAATGGTTTTTCTGTAGAACATATAACAGGTATTTTCCCTCTTATTTTTCGTTTACGGATAATTTGGCGTAAAACTTTAGCAAGAGGATCATAAGATGTTTTCATCAAATCCATACATTCTAGCTTTGTAGGGTCCCAACGATTTGCCATTCCCATACTCGAAATAAATGGAATTTTATGTTTCTTACAGAAAGCAATTAAATCTGCTTTGCTACTAATGGTATCAATCGCATCAATAACAAAATCAACAGGTTGTGAAAATAATTCTTCATTATGAGAGGCATCATAAAAGATTTTTTTCTTAATCACTTTACAATCTTTTTGATATGTATGAATTCTTTCTTCCATCACTTCTACTTTTGCTTTTCCAATCGTACTGTACTGTGCATGGATTTGTCTATTTAAATTACTTTCTGCCACAACATCTCCATCTACTAAAATAAGATTTTTCACTCCACATCGTGCTAATGCTTCGGCACAAAAAGATCCAACACCACCAATACCTACTACCATAACCGTTGCTTGTGCAAGAGCTTCTAGCCCTTCTTCTCCTATAAGAAGACGTATTCTTTCTAATGATTGATCCATATTTTATCCTTTCCTATATCTATTTCTCTTTTGTTTTCTATATTTTCAATTTATTATATTCTAATTATATAATATTATTAAATTTATATTATTTAAGATTGGTATAACCAAACTTCTATATCTTGTTGTAAGGCTTGTTGCCAATCTTTTTGTTTTACATCATACCAATGTACAGACATTTGGTTTTTAAACCATGTATATTGCCTTTTCGCAAAATTTCTTGAGTTTTTCTTAATTAATTCGATACATTCTTCTTTTGTTTTTTCATTGTGGAAGTATGCTTTCCACTCCTTATATCCAATTCCTTGCATACTCTGTAAATCCCATATCGCCTCTTCTGTTACGATTGTTTCTATTTCTTCCAACAATCCATCTTTCATCATTTGATCAACTCGTAAATTAATTTGTTCATAGAGAAGTTCTCTTTCCATTGTTAGCCCTATGACAAAAGTGTCATAAAGTTCCTCTTGTTTTTGTTGGGCGATAATGCTACTTTTTTTCTTTCCACTGTGTGCAATCATAAGTGCTCTTATCATTCGTTGACGATTATTTTGATGAATCGTATCTAAAGCTTCTTTATCCACAAGTTTTAACATAGCATAAAGTTGTTCATTGCTTCGCTCTTGAAGAAAGCTAAGATACTGTGGATCTTCTTCTTGATCATGGAATACATAATCGTATAAGACAGCTTTAATATACAAACCTGTACCACCGCATATAATAGGCAATTGATTTCGATGACTCATTTCTTCAATGAAACTTCTAGCTTGTTCTTGAAATATTTTCACATGATAGGAATCTTTGTAAGAACGATCGTGAACTAAATAATGAGGAACACCTTGCATTTCCTCTTCTGTTATTTTAGCTGTTCCTATACTCATCTCTTTATAAACTTGCATGGAATCTCCACTAATTACTTCTCCATTCCACTTTTTGGCTAATGAAACTGCTAGTTTTGACTTTCCTACTCCTGTTGGTCCTACAATAACAATTACTTTTTTCATGCTTAACCTCGTTGAAATTCTTTAAATAGATATTGATCACTTAAACAAATAAAAGTTGGTCTTCCATGTGGACAGTGAAATGGCTGTTCACATTTTCTTAAATCATCAATGACTTTTTTCATTTCTTCTAATGTAAGTCCTCGATTAAAACGTATCGAGCTATGACACGCAATTGTCGCAATTGCTTTTTTACGCAATTTTTCAATATTCACTTCACTATCTTTTTGCCAAAAATCAATCATATCTTCTAAACATTTTTTCTCATCTGTATGTTGCATCCATGTTGGAAGTCCTCTACATATAAAACTATGTTCTCCAAATACTTCAAATTCAATTCCTAAACAACGCATTTTTTCATTTAAATCATCAATCATGGAAATTGCTTGTAATGTCACATCTACATGGATTGGTATTAATAAAGGTTGTACATCATTTGTACCACTCATAATCATTTTTTGAATTTGTTCAAAATGATATTTCTCTTGTGCAGCATGTTGATCAATGATATAAAGTCCTGCTTCTCCTTGGGCTAAAATATAGCAATTATGAAATTGCCCTATTACATGCATTTCTGGAAAAGATGCATGTAGAGGTTTCTCTTTTTCCTCTTGCTCTTCTTCTATTTTGGGCTCTTCTTGTTTCGTATATACGAGTTCTTCTTTGGTATCTTGAACAGCTAATAGAGGTTCACTATCTTCTTGAAATTCTTCTTGTTGATCTGCTATTTCTAGCTTTACCTCTAGATTTTCTATTTCATTCTCTTCTTTTAATTGCTCTTTGATTACTTCTTTTAAATCGCTTTTTTCTTTTTCCACAAAAATATTTTCATATATCTTTGATTGTGCTTTCGAAGTATCAAACTGCTGTGAAGATGTTTTAGTAATTTTATTTCCCATTGAATTTTTAAACTTTTCTAAAGGATTCTCTTTAGGTATTTCCTGAGAAATAGACTGATAAGGATATTTAAAACTTTCATTAATTTCTTGATGCATTTTTTCTATAGGTTTATGGTGTTCATATGTAAAGTCTAATGTTTCCATTTCTACTTTTTCTTTTTCTTTCTTTTTTATTTCACTAACCTGTAATCCTTTTTTCAATGCATTCTCTAAAGAAGTATAAATTAGCTTTTCTAATTGCTTTTCTTTTGATAAACGTATTTCCCATTTTGATGGATGCACATTAACATCAACTAATTGAGCATCCATTTCAATATTTAAAATAATAATGGGATAACGATCTTTGGGCATATAAGAACTGTAAGCATCTAAGATTGCTTTTTGAAGGCGGTAATTACGTATCATACGATTATTAATATATAAGAACATATAGTATTTCGTTGCACGATTCATACTTGGTTGCATAGCATAGCCACTAATTTTATAATCATAATCACTTGTCGCAATCTCAATGGCATGCTTAGCAGCATCTCGACCATATATTTGCATCAGCACTTCTAATAAATTATTCGTTCCTTTGGTTTTGAATATTTCCTTTCCATCATGAGATAAGTAAAAAGCAATTTCAGGATGGGATAAAGCAAATTTTTGCACAACATCGGAAATTAAAGAAAATTCATATTGCGGAGATTTTAAATGTTTAAAGCGTGCAGGTGTTTTTTGAAATAAATTTTTAATTTGAATATTTGTTCCTTTAGCACCAGCTTTGGGCTTTACACCTTCTAGTTTTCCATAATAAATCTCTACTTCGTTTGATTCTTTTCCATTGTTTGTAACCATGGTCACGTGGGATACAGAAGCAATAGAAGGTAATGCCTCTCCTCGAAATCCCATCGTATTTATACTCCAAAGATCATTAACTTCTTTTAACTTACTTGTCGCATGTCTTTCAAAAGCTAATGCAGCATCTTCAGCATCCATTCCAATACCATCATCAATAATTTGGATACAATCAATACCCCCTGATGAAATATTAATTTCAATTTTAGTCGCTTTAGCATCAATACAGTTTTCTACTAATTCCTTCACAATCCCCATTGGCCGCTCAACTACTTCCCCTGCAGCAATCATATTTGTTAAATGTTCATCTAAACGACGAATGGCTCCCATAACTTTCCCTCCTATTCTTTCACAATTGTTTTTAAATCTGCAATAAACTGTAAAGCTTCTAATGGTGTCATTGCATTAATATCTACAAGTTTTAACATATCTTTAATTTTATTATAATTAGGATTTTCAATTTCCACAATTTCTTGTTGTTGTGTTTGTACCGATAGCGATTCTTGTTTTTCTAATTCAAGAAGCAATACTTTTGCTCTTTCTAAAACGGGTAAAGGTAGTTTCGCTAATCTAGCTACATTGATTCCATATGATTTATCTGCTTTTCCATCAATCATACGATATAAGAATGTGACATGTTCATTTTCTTCATGTACTTCTACATGCACATTTTTAATAGTTTTTTGTTGTGTAGCAAGTTCTGTTAATTCATGATAGTGTGTTGAAAATAATGTTTTTGCCTGAATATGATTTGTAATATATTCAATCATTGCTTGTGCTAATGCCATACCATCATAAGTAGAAGTTCCTCTTCCAATTTCATCAAATAAAATTAAAGAGTTTTTAGTAGCATTTTGCAGGGCATGGTTTGCTTCCATCATTTCTACCATGAAGGTAGATTGTCCTGACATAATATCATCACTTGCACCAATTCTTGTAAAAATTTTATCGAAGATAGGTAAATGTGCTTTTTTAGCAGGGACGAAACAACCGATTTGTGCCATAATCGCAATTAAAGCTGTCTGACGCATATATGTTGACTTACCTCCCATATTCGGCCCTGTAATCATCATAACATGGTCTTTTTCATCCATCATTAAATCATTAGAAATATACGGTTTCCCCTTCATTACCTTCTCTAAAATAGGGTGTCTTGCATCTTCTAATATTATTCTATTCTCATTATGGAATATTGGTTTTGTATAACCATTTTCACTGGATGCTTCTGCTAAAGAATAAAGGGCATCTACAGTAGATAAAGCAGCTGCTAGATCATAAAGCTTTGGTAAATATACTTTAAGTTGTTCTAATAAATCCATAAACAAATCAGACTCTAAACGTATGATTTTTTCTTTCGCATGAATGATCGCTTCTTCTTTTTCTTTTAATTCACTTGTCACATAACGCTCAGCATTGGTCAATGTTTGCTTTCTTACATAACCAAACTCTTCTTTTATTTGTGGAACATTCATTTTGGTAACTTCAATATAATATCCAAAGACACGGTTATATCCTACTTTCAAAGAACGAATTCCTGTTCGGTCTCTTTCATATGCTTCTAACTCTAAAATCCATTGGTTTCCATTTTTTGAAATATCACGTAAATCATCTAATTCTTCATGATATCCATCAACAAAAATATCTCCTTCACGTACTGTAAGTGGTGGATTTTCCACAATCGCTCCATCAATTTTTAAAAGTAACTCACTACAAACATCAACTTGTTTTAATTTTTCATAACTCTTACAATCTTGTAATAGCTCAAAAATCATTGGTGCATGTTGAAGTGTTTTTATTAATCGAAGTACATCCCTTGGACTTGCACTTCCATAAGCGATTCTTGCACATAAACGTTCTAAATCATAGATATTACTTAAATGTTCCCTTAACTCATCTTTCATTATAAAGTTCTCATTCAAATATTCAATCATTTCCAAACGCTCTTCAATTTGACTTTTTTGCACTAGTGGGGATTCAATCCATTTTTTTAATAATCGTGATCCCATAGAACTTTGACATTTATCTAAAAATGACCATAAAGTTAATGATTTACTATTAGAACGTAAAAGCTGGGTTAATTCTAAATTTTGTTTTGTAGAAAAATCCATTTGCAAATAATTTTGCTCATTGATAAGTTCCATCTTTTTCAAATGTGACATACTTCTTTTTTGTGTACTATCCAAATAATTTGTTAATAAAGCAAATGCTTTTTTCAAACGTTCATCTTCTATTTTTTCTACAAAGGATTCATATTGCCCTTTCAATTCAAAATCATTATGTTGAGAAAGTGTAATACGATGCATATCCTTAATCATTTTCATAACCTTAGAATCAAACTTTTCTCCTAATACTACTTCTCGTACATTATTTCCTAACAATGCCTTTTGAATAGACATCATATTTTTTGGTATAATTTGTCCTTTTAATTCCCCTGTTGTCATCTCAAAAAGAACAACCGCTAAACCATATTGAAAATCATAAAGAGAAGCAAGGTATATATTATTTTTTTCATCATTTATTTCATCCATATTTGTTCCTGGTGTGACAATTTTAATAACATCTCGCTTAACTAACCCTTTTACTTCTTCTGCATTTTCTAATTGTTCTACGATTGCTACTTTGTATCCTTTTTGAATTAACCTTTGAATATAGCTATTCGCTGCATGAAAAGGGACACCACACATAGGTATCTTCTTCTCTACTCCTGCATTTCTCCCTGTTAATACAAGATCTAATTCTTGTGATGCAATTTGTGCATCTTCAAAAAACATTTCATAAAAATCCCCTAATCTATAAAATACGATTGCATCTAAATGTTGCTGTTTTACCTCTAAATATTGTTTAATCATCGGAGTATATGTATTTCCTTTTGCCATCTTTTCCATCTCCCATCTATTAATCTTTATTATATCAAAAAATGTCATATTATGATATGTATTGTGAATGAAAAAAAGAGCATTTGCTCTTTTCAACTTTTTTATCTACATTTCTTTTTTTAGCTTATCTTGTTCTGCTTTTTTTAATAATTTTTTTATTTCAGTCGCAACAATCGTCGATATATTTCCAAGACGAATTAAATATCCATCTTTAGATTCTAATACCAAATAAGCTCCATATTCTTTTAGTGTTTCAAAATGAATAAGATCTCTTTTCACTAAGCCAACCGTAATTTTATCTGGTGTAGAATAGACTTCTTTTATATTATCTAATCCACCTAGTGCTCCAACAATTTTTTTCGTTACACGTTTTTTATCTTGGAAAGAGAATAAACCAATGGCAAATTTCTTAAAATATGTTCTCGTTGCAAAGAAAAATAAAATAAAGCATATAACCCCAATAGTTCCCATAATCCATAGACTTCTAGAAAAACTAGGATTTCGTAAATATTTTAAAAGATCCAATAAAGATCCTGGATTGGCAATAATCAATGATCCTTTTAAAGAATATCCTATACTAACACCAAGTACTTGGAAAATTGCATATAAAATCCCTACTCCAAATAAGTACCCAAAATATAATAAAGGGGATAAGATTAAGATAAATATTTCAAAAGGTAGAGGATTCCCACATATGATACTTAAAAGAAGGGCGATAACAAAAAATAAACGATATCTTCTTTTATCTGCTATATTATTTACAAGTGAATAATATGCAATTAAGAAGGCAGGTACAATAAAGATATTAATAATGTAGTATGGAGTAATAAATCGTCCTGCACTAATATCAGTCAACCCAAGTGCTTGTTGGGCTGTCCATATACTCACATCCCCTTCATAAACAACACCAAAGCTATCTACAAATTTTCCTCCATATTCTCCTAACCAGAAAGCATTTCTTGGAATATCCCCCATCCCAAAAATAGCTGATATACGCTCACTGACACCATATAGGAAAAGGTGTAAAGGATTGGTCGTATCGGTAGCAATCGTATTATACATATTCATAATCACTTGAATTACAAATGGCCATATATAAGATAAGGCAACTCCTACTAAAAAGCTAATAATAATAGTAAAGATCATAGCATGTGAATCATGATCAATAAAAGAAAAAATACCATGCATCGAATAATGTCTTGATTTTTTATACATTCGCATTGTAATAAAATAAGAAAGGACCATCACTAAAATTCCCATTTGATAAGGATTATGAATTTGCTCTTTCATTCCTTCCATCGCAAATGTAATTTCTATTCCTAATATATTATGATAAAAATAATCTGGATAAGAGTTTTTTTGTAAAAAGGCTATCGTTACCATAATAACGATAAAACTTGCTAACCCAACAAATACAGGTACAGAATCTTCATACTTTTTTGTTAGAACTTTAATAAAAACAAAAAAGGGAAATAAGCTTATTAAAAACCCTCCTGTATATTTCAACATTTCACTTATTAAAATAACGATCTCATTATCAACTTTCCATAAATATTCTACATTAGGATTTACAATCGAACTTCCTACTCCAAGAAGAATAGTGGAAAAAAATAAAACCTTCAATGGAAATTGTAAGTACTCTAATAAAGAATGCCATTTTGACATACAATCACCTCGTTTATCATCATACCATAGATTTTTATTTTTATAAAATATTTCCGTTTATATTTCATATTAATAATTCTTAAAAATTCCTTTTTTAAGAAAGCTCTCTTTTTATAAATTATAGTATCTTGGGATAAGAAAAGCATGTTATAATGAACAAGATAAAGATAAAATTTGGAGTGATGCGATGAAACTACAAATATTTAAAGTAAAAAATCCGAAGAAATTTGATATTACTTTATTATCGATTCTTCTTGTTATGGCCGCAACGAGTATTTTAGCTATTTACTCAGCCTTTCATCTTATAACTTTAAAAAATGGTCCTGAACTTATCCTAAAACAATTATTGTGGTATGGAATTGGCTTTATTGCTCTTTCCATTATTATGTATATTGGAAATGACTCTATTTATGATTTTGCGAAAATTGCATATTGGATCTTATTAGGATGTCTGCTTTATTTATTTATTAATAAAGCAATTATCAATCGTTTTTTAGGTTTTGGTACCAATTTACCTTTTGTTTATAGAGTGAATGGTGCAACATCATGGTTTAATTTCCCGGGAATTGGATCTTTTCAACCAAGTGAGTTTATGAAGATTGTCCTTATTATTATTACAGCTAAAATTATTGATACTCATAATGAAAATAAAATTTTCCATTCTTTTCAAAGCGATGTTGATCTTTTTATAAAAATAGGAAAATGGGTTATCCCACCTTTAATTTTAACTTTTCTTCAACCAGATACAGGAATTGTGATTATTACAATGATTTCACTAGGGATCATGATAATATGTTCTGGAATCCGTAAAGAATGGATTATAATTGCTGGAGGAATAGTTGTCATTTCACTTGTTGTTTTCTTTTTCTTGTATTTCTTTCATTTTGATTTTTTAAGTTCTTTATTTGGAGCAGATGGCATTTATAAATTAAATCGTATTACAGGATGGTTAAATCCAGAAGCAGATATACGAAATACTGGGAATCAATTGTATACGGCTTTATTAGCTTTAGGTTCAGCAGGTCTTATGGGACATGGGATACAAGTAGATAAAATTCAAATACCGGAAGCGCAAACTGACTTTATATTTGCTGTATTTGGACAAAGCTTTGGATTTTTAGGAACACTTTTTATCTTAATACTATGTTTAGTATTAGATTTAAAACTATGTCGTATTGCCATGCTATCTAAAAATCGATTTGAGAAATATATTATATGCGGTATTTTAGGAATGTTATTGTTTCAACAAGTTCAAAATATTGGAATGATTGTTGGTTTACTTCCAATTACAGGTATTACCTTACCAATGATTTCATATGGTGGCTCTTCCTTATTATCATATTTTATCGCTTTTGGTATCATTATGAATATCAGTGCCAAAGCTCGAAAATTATCTGATTTTGTTTATTAGAAATAGTAATAAAAAAAACATCTTCTTATTATTCATGAGAAGATGTTTTAATATAGGTTTTTTAATCTACTTAAATAGCTATATTCTCGATATCTAGCAAATTTTACACATTTATCTGCGATTTCACATTGTACTTTCTCAGCATCCTTTAAACTTATTGTTAGATGATCATAACATAAAAAAGCAGAATGAAAATTAGAAGAATAAAACATGACTTTACGCTCATTGTGCAATATATAAGGATTTCTTAAAGATCGATGTTTGCTGTGTTGAATTCCTGTAATTTCAGCTAATTGCATAAGTGATAAACCACTATCGATCACTGCTCCATTTAAGCTTCGATTATAAGCTGTAGATCCTGCTTGTGTGCTTAAACAAATTCCAGATCCTCTACATGTTTCAAAATATTCATCATCAATTGTGACATCTAAAATTTGCGTTTTTTTAATATTTTCGATACGCATCTCATTTAAGGCATATTTTGTCTTATGAGTATCTCCATAAATATCTATCTTTAATAAAGGTGAAGATACAATACAAGGCTCTTTATATAAAATATCATCAATACATATAGCTACTTCATCATCTGTATAATCAGTAAAAAAGCCAAGTGTTCCTGTATGAATAGCAACAAACTTTACTTGATCAATAAGAGATAAATATTTATGAACTGCGTATAATAATGTACCGTCTCCCCCAATACATATAATTAGTTCAGGAAATTGCTTATTATATTTCCACCCATGCTTTAGAAGTTTTTCTTTCACTTCTTGCTTAATTCTATTTGATTTCTCATTCTTTTTCGCAATGATGACAAAACTTTTCATAGAATCCCTTCCTTTTTCATTAGTTCTATTGTATCATAAACAACAAGGTGATGTATATCACTCTTATACACATACTAATTCTAAAACTCACTTAGAGATATTCTGAC
>CAMWMY010000027.1 GCA_947175465.1 uncultured Erysipelotrichaceae bacterium
CATAATAAATATATGATTATAAATAATGTAATTTCAGGCAAATAAAAAAACCTTAAAATCAGGTTTTCATATTCTTTTGGCTCCCCGTACAAGAATCGAACTTGTAATTGACCCTTAGGAGGGGTCCGTTATATCCATTTAACTAACGAGGAATATATTTTATAAATAAGCAAAATAAACTTTAACTCATACCTGTCTAGCCTTAACCAATAATAGAAGAATTCTTCGCCTTTTAAAGAATCTACAAATAAGAGCATAGCTGGTACGCCCAACAGGATTTGAACCTGCAACCTTCTGAATCGGAATCAGATGCTCTATCCAATTGGAGCTATGGGCGTAAATAAAGACCTTTTTTACTATATCACAATTTAGCTGTTTTATAAAGAGCGTTAAAAACTCTTTTCATTTTTCAAGTAAATAAAAAGGTGGCCCTTTTATAATGACCACCTTTAAACACTCTATTATTTAACTTTTTCTATTTTTATAAAATCAGAAAGAGTATATTATTTTATTTTTTCTTTTACTAAAGCAAGTACTTCTTCAGCTGTACTTAAAGATAATGCTTCTTTTGCTAATTCTTCCATTTCTTTTTTGTTTAAAGAAGTCACTACTTTACGTGCTTTTAAAATAGAAGTTGCTGACATTGAGAACTCATCTAAGCCTAATCCTAGTAATAAAGCTACTGCATGAGGCTCTCCTGCCATTTCTCCACACATACCTGCCCATTTTCCTTCTTTATGAGCTCCATCAATTGTCATCTTAACTAGACGTAAAATAGATGGGTTGTAAGGTTGGTATAAATAAGAAACATGCTCACTCATACGATCTGCAGCCATTGAATATTGAATTAAATCGTTTGTTCCAATAGAGAAGAAATCTGCTTCTTTCGCAAAGTTGTCTGCATTTACAGCAGCAGCAGGAATTTCTACCATCATCCCAACTTCAATATTATCCGCAACTTTTACCCCTTCATTTACTAATTTTTCCTTTTCTTCAAGGAAAATTGCTTTCGCATCACGGAATTCTTGTACAGTTGCAATCATTGGGAACATAATACATAAATGTCCATAAACACTTGCACGGATCAATGCACGTAATTGTGTACGGAAAATATCTGTTCTATCTAAACAAAGACGAATTGCACGATATCCTAAGAAAGGGTTCATTTCTTCAGGGAATGTAAAGTATGGTAATGTTTTATCTCCACCAATATCTAATGTACGAACAACAACACGTTTTCCTTGCATTCCTTCTAATACTTCTTTATAAGCTTCAAATTGCTCATCTTCTGTTGGAAAATGATCTGCATTCATATATAAAAATTCTGTACGATATAAACCGATTCCTTCTCCTCCATGACGAAGAACTCCTTCTACATCTTTTGGTGTTCCAATGTTTCCAGCTAATTCAACATGGTGTCCATCTAAAGAAATTGATGGTTTATCTTTTAATGCTTGTAAAGCTTGTTTTTCTTCTACAAAAGCTCTTGCTTTTTCTTCATACTTAGCAATTAATGCTTGATCTGGATTAATAAATACTTCTCCTTCTAAAGCATCTAAAATTAACATATCCCCATGTTGTGCTTTCTCAAGAATATCACTACATCCTACAACAGCCGGAATTTCAAGACTTCTAGCCATAATCGCTGAATGTGAAGTTCTTCCTCCGATTGCTGTCGCAAATCCCTTCGCAAATTGATTTAATTGCGCTGTATCTGATGGTGTTAAATCATGTGCCACAACAATTGATTCTTCATCAATTAAAGATAAATCTGGAATGCGTAATCCTAATAAATGACATTTTAAACGGAATGTAACATCTTTTACATCCGCTGCTCTTTCACGGAAATAATCATTATCCATAGCTTCAAACATTTGAATCATAGCATTCGATACTTCATTCGCTGCATATTCAGCATTTACTTGTTCATCTTCAATTTTCGAAGTAATTTGACTTTGAAGCTCAGGATCTCCAATCATCATTAAATGTGCATCAAAAACAGCTAATTCTTCAGCTGATAATTTTCCTGTAGCTTTTTCTTTAATCATTTCAATATCTTTTTTTGTTTCTTCTAATGCTGCTTGAAATTTACGAATTTCTTCTTCCACATTAGCTTCTTTCTTTACCACTTCGACCGTAGGTTGCACTAATTTATAAACTTTTGCAATGGCTATCCCAGATGAAGCTGCAATTCCTTTTAACATAAGTATATATCCTCCTTTATTATATCGTACTTATATTTATAAAATATTATAGATGAGTAAGACAAAAATAGATTATAGCGCTTTCATTATCTTCCTCTCTTTTCCATAATAACATTATTTATATATATAAGCAATCCAGAAATGTATCCATTGCTTTACTTTTATAACGATAATAAGTAGATGATGAATAAAGCTCTTTCCACCATCCTCTTTCTTTAATATTCAAAAAATCATTTTCAATAATTTTAGCATAAGGTTTTTCCATATAAGATAAAATAGTTTGTATCTTCGAGGACACTTCTACATTAGCATAAGAGCTACTATCTTCCATAATGCAGATATGCGTATATAGCGCTTTTTGCATATTTCCTTTACGATACATATGTCCTAAATATGCTAATAGTTGTTCCTTTTCTTTAAAACTCAATTTCTTTGTTTCCATCAAAGATACCTCCTATTTATCTATACGATAAAAAAAGAACTTCTTCCTTATCATTGTAGGAAATTCTTATCTTTTTATACACTTTCTTTCCATAAAAAAAGCGATATCTTTAATCAATATCGCCTTCTATATTATCTTTTTAAATGCTTATTTCATGTGGTATGGTTTTACATACGCAGGTACACCATTTTCCATAATTAAAGTAGGTTCTCCTTGGATAAGTGGTGTAAAGTATTCATAAGCTTCTTGTGTTAATCCTTCGTAATTAGGTTTAATCCATTCAGCTGGAACATTTTTTACGTGATTTGCGAAGTTTTCAGCTGGACCAGCAATATATTCAACATCATATTCTTTTCCTGGTTTACGTACAACCCCTACAACTTGTCCTGTGAAGTTAGGGTTGCTAGAACGCATATGTCCAGACATTCCTAATTTGAAAGCTTCATCTACATCCACAAAAGATTGTGTGTAGTTCGCACATCTTTGTGCTGTACTTAAATCTTGTACTTTTACACGTGGTGCTACACCAGCTTCTAAGATCATGTTTTTTAAAGCATTTCCTGCTCCACCTAATACAGCATGTCCAAAACCATCGTTTGCTGCTGCAGAAGCTGCAATATAAGATCCATCTGCATAGTGCGCTCCTTCACTTACAACAATGTAACATTTTCCTTTTGTTTCCATGCATTTTTTTACTTGAGAAAGGAAAACTTCTTTATCAAAGTCAACTTCTGGTAAAATTAATAAATCAACTTTTCCACTGATAACAGCAGATCCTGCTAACCAACCAGCATCTCTTCCCATTGTTTCTAAAACAAATACTTCACTACGTGTATATACATTGTAATCTAACCATGTAGATGTAACAACACTATTTACATATTTTGCTGCAGATGCAAATCCTGGACAATGATCAGTAACCATTAAATCATTATCTACAGTTTTAGGGATACCAACAAAACGTTTTGCAACGTTATTTCTTTTTGCCCATGCACTTAATGCATCTACTGTATCCATAGAGTCATTTCCACCGATATAAAATAAAATTTCGATGTTATATTTGTCCATAACTTCTACTAATCTTCTATAGTCTTTATCATCATCTCTTTTTAATTTATAACGACAGCTTCCTAAAGCAGAAGAAGGTGTTTGACGTAATACACGATTTTCAAATTCACTCATATTTGTTAAATCATATAAACGTTCCTCTAAAATACCTTCAATACCATTTAATCCACCATATACAGTATCGTAAATGGGATTTAATTGATTGGCTTTTACTACACCTGCTAAACTTGCGTTAATAACCGTTGTAGGTCCACCTGATTGTGCAACTAAACAATTTGCCATGCTTAAAATCCTCCTCATTTATTGTTCGCCATTATTTTAGCATAAACATCTTCAATTGGAAAGAATTCTTACACAAATAACTTTATTTTATAAAATAAGGAACCTTCTTATTTCTTATAAAGGGATCTATCACTTCGCAGTTTTTTTCTTATAAAAATCATTTTAAAATCGTGGGCATTAAAAGGAATCAAAGGATATAAATAACTTGTTTTCGTGATTGTTTTATTGCTGTATAAAATAAAGAGTAAAAATAAAATTCCAAAAAACAGCCCATAGCGTGGGAAAAGACCGATCATAATGAGCAACATAACACGCATAAATTTAATCGCATATCCTAATTCATAAGATGGCTGTGTAAAGTTTGCTAAGGCCACAAAAGCCATATACAAAATAACTTCTGGCGCAAACCATCCTGCATTAACCGCAAAATCCCCTAAGATTAAAGCACCTATAATACTAAAAGAACTATTTAAGGAACTCGGTGTATTCAAGGAAGCTAATTTAAGGGCATCGATACCAAATTCTAATAACAGAAATTGTATAAGAATAGGTACACTCATCGTATCGGGTATTAATGTAAACTGTAAAAAAGAAGGAGCTAAATCAGGGTTAGAATTGATATAGTACCAAAGAGGTGTAATCAATAGTGTAACAAGAAAAACAAGAATGCGAATACATCGTAAATAGACACCTGTACAAGGTGGTAAATAATAATCTTGTGCTTCTTGTACAAAATCAAAAAAGTGAGTTGGTAATATTAATGCAGAAGGAGAATTATCTAACAATAATAAAATCTTTCCTTCTAAGATATTACTCGCTGCTGTATCTGGTCTTTCTGTATAGCGTACTTTCGGAAAAGGATTGTACCATGCATTTTTTACAAGTGCTTCACTTAAACTCTCATGTGCCATGGTTAAGGCTTCGACATCAATTTCAGCTAAGCGCTTTTGAATCATTGCTAAAGCTTCTTTATCAACTTTATGTTCCATATAACATAACACTAGATCACTTTTGGAAGCCTTCCCTACACTATGATATTCCATTCGTAAGTCTATATCTCGAATTCTTCTTCGAATAAGCGCTGTATTAAAAATTAATGTTTCCACAAAGCCATCTCTAGAGCCACGTAAAACTTTATCATCTTCAGGCTCACTCATGCCTCTTGTTGGATAAGTTCGAACATCAATGATTATTCCTTCTTCTATACCTTCTACCATCAAAAGAAGAGAACCTGATAAAACAGAAGTGATCAAAGCTGAAATATCTTTTTGCACTTCTACTTCAACATACGGAATAAAGCTATCCGCAAACTCCTTAGAAGATAATTGAACCAAAGCATCTTGCACTTTCGTTTTTAAAAAGAACTCCATCATTTTCTCGATAACTTCATCTTTTATAAACCCATCGACAAAATAAAAAGTAAAACGCACTTTATCCACAAATAATTGGCGCTTTACAATATCAAAATTCTCTTGTACTCTCAACTGCTGATCAAGAGAATGTAGTGTTTCTTCATAATTGTTTGTTGCTTTCATAATTCATCACCTAATCATAGAATGAACATTCATCCTACAATTATACATAAAGCAATAAAATTGAAACTTTTTTCTCCTCTCTCTTCTTAAAAATCTACTAGATAACTACTATATTCCTCCCAAAGTTCCATAAGTTTTTGAATTTCTTCTTGCGCATAATCAATCATCGCATCCAGCTCTTGCATCTTTTTATAATCTTCATAATAAGCAGGATCAAAACGTAGCTCTTTCCATGCCTCAACTTCTTTTTCTCTCTCTTCTATTTTCTTCTCTAATTTCCCCACTTCTTTTTTGTAATTGATACGTTTCTCTAGTGGCTTTTTCACTTTATCTTGTGTTGTTTTTATAACTTCTTCTTTTTCTTTCATTTTATATTCGTCATAAGTAAGTGGATAATACGTTGCTTTTCCTCCATCTACAACGAATATAGCTGTCGCAAGCTTTGATATAAAATAACGATCATGAGATACAAAAAGCATCGTTCCTTCGTAAGTAGATAAAGCCTGTTCCAAAGCTTCTTTTCCTAATAAATCCAAGTGATTGGTAGGCTCATCCATCAATAGAAAGTTCGGTTGTTGAAGCATTAACTTCACAAGTGCCAAACATACTTTCTCTCCACCTGATAAACAATTGATCGTCTTTAACACATCATCCCCTTGAAAAAGAAAACATCCTAAAGATGTTCGTATTTGCGTACGAGTCAAATCAGGATACGCATTCCAAACTTCTTCTAAAACCGTATTTCTACTTTCAAACTGTGCAAACTCTTGATCAAAATAACCGGGTTCAATTTGATGCCCATACAAAAAAGATCCTCCTAATGCAGGGACTTGTTTCATTAATGTTTTCATTAACGTTGACTTTCCTTTTCCATTAGGTCCAATAATCGCTATACGCTGTGAGCGCATCACTTGAAGATTTACTTCACAAAGAGGTGTATCATACCCAATTTGTAAATGATCAATTTCTAATACTCTTTCCCCACCTTGAATTCTTGGCACAAATCGTGCATGAAATGTTTTATCATTACTTTTAGGAGCTTCTATTTTATCCATGCGCTCTAAATATTTTATTTTCGATTGCGCAAAAGAAGCCTTGCTCTTTTTATAACGAAACTTCTCAATCAGTGCTTCCATACGCTCAATTTCTTTTTGTTGGCGTGCAAATGCACTTTGTTGAAGTTTTTGATCTTGTTTCTTCTTTTCTACATAAGCGCTATAATTCCCAGTATATTTCATAAGCTTTCCATAAGAAAGCTCATATACACTATGCACAACAGCATCGATAAACATGCGGTCATGAGAAACTAAAATCACAGCTTTGGGATAACGTTTAATATAACCCTCCAACCATGAAATCGTCTCAATATCCAAATGGTTTGTCGGCTCATCTAATAATAAAATATCGGGCTTTGATAATAATAACTTCACAAAAGCAATTCTTGTTTTTTGCCCACCACTAAATGTCGCAATCTTACGATCCAAATCTTCTTTACCAAACTGAAATTTTGTAAAAATGGTGAGCATATCAGCTTCATATGTATAGCCCCCCATCTCTTCATAAGTATGTTGTAATTGCGCATAACGCTCTAATAAATCATCATCACAATGTTTTTCTAACTGTTGACTAATAGCTTCTAATTCTTTTGCACATTGATGAATTTTTGTAAAAACACTTTCTAACTCTTCTCTTACCGTATGTTCCACATCTTGAAAAGTTGTCTGTGATAAATACCCAATTGTCGTATTCGAAGCTTGTTGAATATCCCCACTATCAAGTGTCTCAACACCTGCAATAATTTTTAATAGCGTTGTCTTTCCACACCCATTTCTTCCCACAATCGCTATTTTTTCATCATGCTTAATTTCAAATTGAATTTGCTGCATCAAATCCTTGTCCCCAAAGCTTTTGCTTCCTTTATGAATTTGAAAATGCATATAATCTCCTCCTATCCTTATTCACTTTTTACTTGAAGTGCATAAAGCAGTGCATCGGCTAATGATTCAATAATCGCTTCTTTTTGTTCCTTCCATAATGTTACATCTTCTCTATTCGATAAATATAATAATTCAATATCAAGCCCATACATCCCTAGTCGCTGATCGAACGCAAATGTATTTTGACGGCTATTTAAAGAATACATACCTGCAAGTGTTGCCTTACCTCCAACTTCTCGAAGTTCTAAAGCCTCATCATATAATTCCTTTCCATCCATTCCTTCAATACGTGAAGAAGATAGTAAACCAGGTTGTCCTTGTATCATTTCTTTCATTGTTGATCCTTGTAAAGGTGTATGCTCTAGCATATATTGCCATACCTTTTGCGCAAACATAGAACTACTATACGAAGAGTGCATGATTTCAAACCCTTTCGCATATTCATAAGGACTTCCATTAAAGCCTAATTTAATATAATAATTCGCTTGTTGCTCATATCCACTTTTAAAACGACTATTTTCTCCATAGTCCTGTGTTTCTTCATTGGCACTTTGTTTTGTAATTCCTACTCGTAATCCTTGTTTTTCTAACAACTCTTTTAACTGTAAAGCAGCCGCATAGCTTTCTTTATATTCCACAATATTATAATATACTTGCCCTTGATCTAATTGATTATTCTCATCACGATTATTTCCATAAGGATCAATAAGAACATCTAATCGATCTTTCGATGGCTTTTCTTCCTTCACTTCTAAAAATAGATAATTTTTATCAAAAGTATATTTACTGCTTCCTAAATACTTAGGATCAGAATGTAAACTCACTTTCTTCACTACTTGATTTCTTACAATGCTCGTATAGCTATTTTCTTCCAACACTTCATCATATACAAGACGTAATTTAGCCCCTGTTTCATCTTCTATAAATATGCTGTAAAAACCAGCATTTAACTGCGGAATTAAAATTTGTTCATCCGCTTTTTCTCCAATCTCAAAAGTTTGTGTCGTCTTATCACACAAATTTTCTAAAATAATTTTCTTCCCTTGAAGCTCATTCTTCTCCCCTGTATAGTCCTTCGTATATAAATTCAATACTTCCCCATAAAAGAAATAATCTGACACTGTATAAGAAGAGGCATAGTGCGTATTGATAGCTTCCAAAGTTTCTTCCTTATTAAACCCACAAATCGTTGTCATTTGATTCCATGGTAAAAAACGAAAAAGAAGGCTTCCTATAAAATAAAGTAATAACGCAAAAAAAGCAAAAAGAGGTATAACCGCTTTCCATCGAACTTTATACTTTCTTCTTTTTCTTTGAACTCTTTGCTTTTGTATAGCCTGTCTTCTTACTTTATGTGCCATTAGGAACCCTCCTTTAAAATGTAATATCTTTTATATGTTTTGGCTTTTGATCTTTTAAAGGTGGATAGGACATGTGATGAACACTAATCTCTCGATTAAGCATCGGTGTTGGATTATGAGGAATCGGTAACATCGTATCCTCAAAAGGAACATACTTGATAGGAAAAACACTATCGTATGGATAAATAATAGGAGATGCAATCGATTGAAAAGACCAAGTTAAATCATAGCCAATAAGAGAACTACCCTTATTCTTGTTTCCATATCGGCGTGCATGTCGTACATATTTTCGTTTCAACCATAAAGGATTGAGATGTATATTCTCTAAAAAAATAATAACATACATCAATGACGCATTCATCAATCGATGCAAGCCATCGTTTACTCTATTTTCACTTGCATAATCAATAATAAAAATATCTATAAAAATACCATCACAATCTTTGCATTTATTTTTTAATAACGGATTCTTTTCCTCAATATGCGTTCCTTTTTTACGTATCTTCATAGCAGGAACTGTGACATTATATTCTTTATGTGTATCAAAACATTGCGCACAATAAATATCGGGTAATTCATTTACAACTTTTAAAAAACGCACATAATCTTCATACATCATTCCAATATCCGCATCATCATCCCAAGGAATAAACCCTTTATGACGCACCGCCCCTAAAGCACTTCCACCTGTTAGCCAATAAGGGATTTCATATTTTCGACATAGTTCATCAACGTCTTTTAAAATTTGTAATAATATTTTATGTACTTGAGAAACGGTTATACATGTTCCATCTTCTCTTGTTTTGATAATATATTCCTGCATTGTATCACCATTAACATTATAGAAGAAATCAAAAAGAACTACAACTATTTCTTTTTTTACCTTTAATTTTTATGAATCAAAAATGATACTGCTAAAATGTGGTTTCGATTTTCAGTGAGAGTTTTCTTTTTAGAATCTTTACCTACTAACTTATCAATCTTAAGTCATAATCTCATACTGATAATTGCTTAAGATTAGATTTTACAAAAGAAAAGCAGTCAATCTTTTAGATTAACTACTTATATATGATTAATTTTTATTGTTGTTTTTGAATAAAGATTTCTTTTAAGCCTTCATCAACTTCAAAGCTATTAGCATCTATTCTTATATACTCACTTCCAATATCTGCATATAAATAAGAAATAATATCTCTATCATAATTACAAACTGTATTTATATCAAAGATATGATGATTCTCAGGATTATTCATATATTCTTCATCTTCATTCCCAGCCATAAATCGCCACCCGCTATCTGGATAAGTATCCATAGGTTTTTCCCTAACCATATAGCCAACTTTATAGCCTTCTTTTGTTATTTTATCAGATACAATACACCCTTCTCCATTTGGTTCATTCCAATCAATTAAATCCTCCACATCAATTTTTATAAAATCGCTTTTATCTAATTTCATACTGATTATCTTCCCCTCCTATATCTAAATAAACTTTATTTTATTCCAAATAGATTATCCTATCTCATTATATTTTCACTAACATTATAGAAGAAATCCAAAAGAACTACAACCATTTCCTTTTTTCCTTTCGTAATAGCTATGAATCAAAAATGATAATGTCTTAATGTAACGAAATTAATTTTGGCCCAAAATACAATTATGATAATCTTTTCTACAAAGGAGAGATTACGATGCGAAAAGTGATTGGGCTTTATCCCTTTTCCAAGTTTCTTTTCAAGTTTATCTTATAAAACAAAGGCACCATAGCTCTAGTGATAATACTTCATTATTTTTGAGACATTTTCAATTTCAATTGACACTTTCTTAATCAATAATTATTATTCTCAGCTAGAACTATAATATAAAGTTTTCTTCTCTAAATAAAAAAGCGGGCACAGAAGGTCCCGCAACGAGTCCATATGCCTCGTTTCCTGTTGCTATTATATGTCAATAATTCAAAATTGTCAAAGATTATTTTCTCCAACTTTTTTGAATTATGAATCGAAAATGATAATGTCTTAATGTAACGAAATTGATTTTGTCCCAA
>CAMWMY010000028.1 GCA_947175465.1 uncultured Erysipelotrichaceae bacterium
CAGCAGCTTTAACGATAAGTTCATTAAGTAGTGGTATGAATTATGTATTTGCACAGCAAGAAAATAAAGTGCAAGAGAATGCTAATACAGAAGAAAGTTCTATTGAAAAAGAAGAAGTTGTAGAAGAGAAAGAACAAGTAAAAGAAATACAAGAAGTAGAAGAAAATAACGAACAAAAGGAAAGCGAAAGTGTAGAAAGAATAACAGGGGATGTTGTTATTAACAATGCTAACTTTCCAGATCCATTTTTGCAACAATATATAAAAGATTTTTATGGAAAACAATACGGAGAGGTATTATCTGAAAGTGAAAGAAATCGCTTAACATATATGGATTTAGATCTTTTTGGTGCAACAGAGGAGAATCCTAGAACCGATCTTATAAGTTTAGAAGGGATTCAATATTTTCCAGCTTTAGAATATTTGAATTGTAAATATCAATCTTTGTTAAGAGAAGATTTGGATTTACGTCTATTTCAATCGTTAAAATATGTAGGAATGGCGGGGACTAAAATAACTGACATCAATATAGAGGGTCTTACAAATTTAACTTTTTTTGATATTGGGCAAACTTTAGTTAGGGAAGGGGAATTAGATTTTAGTCAAAATAAATCTATAGAACATATAGATATTAGTTCGACAGGGATTACAAAGTTAAATATAGATGGTATTACAAATTTAACTTATTTAGATTATGGTGACTCAGGAATTAAAGAGGAAATTGACGCAAGTAATAATCCAAGATTAAAAGTATTAAATTTATCAGGAATTAATTCTAATGGGCATATTAATGTTGATTATCCTTTAATTGAGTTACATGCTTATAATGCAGGTCTTTATAGCTTAGATGTAAGTAATAATAAAGATTTAACTTACTTAGGATGTAGTAATAATAGCTTAACATGGTTAGATATAGGAAAGAATCCTAATTTAGTCACTGTTAATAAAAGTGATAGCTTGATTGATTTAGGAGCACTAGAAAGTAGCTTCAATATCACAAATGTTACAGAAGCTTTTGAGGGAATTGATCCAGCAAGAGTTACTGTTGTAAGTGGAGCTACTTATGACCCAGCAACAGGAGAAGTAAGTGGGTATCAAAATGGAACACCAATTAAGTATACTTACGATGCTGGGACAATGGCGAATGGGGTACCAGTAATTTTAAATGTTACGCTAACTTTTACGGTTAAAATACCAACCACGATAACACTTCAATACAGCGATAAACAATATACAGGAAATCCTGTACCACTTCCAACGAATAATGAGTATACAACTACAGGAGGAAGTACAGGGAATGTGACATTTAAATGGTATGATGTAAATGATACCACAACAGAAATATCAGCACCAATCAATGTTGGGGAATATAAAGTAAAAGCATTTTTAAGTGCAACGAATACACATGGAGCTGCAGAAAGTGATTTTGTAGATTTCTGTATTACACCAGCATCAAGTAGTATTACTATTTATGATGACTTAAGTAAACCATATGATGGAAACCCAGTAGTTGCTCCAACAAATGTAGAAACAACAGGAAGTGATGGAAATCTAAGCTTTGAGTGGTATACAGCAGATGGGACCAAACTAGCAGAAGCACCAGCAGAAGTAGGAAACTACAAAGTCAAAGCAATTCTTGCAGGAGATGATAACTATGCAGGTGCAGAAGTGGAAAAAGCATTTACTATCTCTCAAGCAGCTGTTGATCAAATCACAGTAGAAATAACGAATGATATTACAAGAGAGTATAGAGAAGGACAAGTAATCGAAAATCCAGAAGTACGAGTAACATTAAATGGAAGTGAATTTACAAATGGAACGATTACATTTGAATGGTACAAGCAAGGAGAAACAACCCCACTAGCAAGTGCACCAATGAATGCAGGAAGCTATGAAGTAGTAGCGAAGTTAGAAGGAACAGCAAACTATGCAAGTGCACAAAGTGCTAAAAAAGCATTTACTATTAGAAAAGTTGCAAGTACAATTACTATTAATGATGATTTAAGTAAAGTATATGATGGGCAGCCAGTAAGTAATCCAAGCACTACACAAACAGGAAGTAGTGGAGCTGTGAGCTTTGAATGGTATACAGAAGATGGTACTAAATTAGCAGAAGCACCAAGAGAAGTAGGAAACTACAAAGTCAAAGCAATTCTTGCAGAAGATAATAATTATCATGGCGCAGAAGTAGAAAAAGCATTTACTATTAGAAAAGCTGAAAGTACACTAGAAATTTCTTATGCACAAAATAGCTTCATGTATGGAAGTGAAGTACCAAATCCAACAGTCACGACGAATAGAAATGAAGCAGAGGTTAAATTTAGATGGTATCGAGCAGAAGCAGCAGATACAGCATTAACAGAAAAACCAACGGAAATAGGAGATTATTTAGTAGAAGCCTATGTAGAAGAAAATGAAAACTACTTAGAGCAAACAACAAATAAACTATCTTTTGCTATTCGTGCGGGATTAAGTACAATTGCTATTCATGATGACTTAAATAAAGAATACGATGGGCAACCAGTAGAAGAGCCAACAAATGTAGAAACAACAGGAAGCACAGGAGCTGTAAGCTTTGAATGGTATGCAGAAGATGGCACAAAACTACAAGAAGCACCAGTAGAAGTAGGAAACTACAAAGTCAAAGCAATTCTTGCAGGAGATGATAACTATGCAGGTGCAGAAGTGGAAAAAGCATTTACTATCTCTCAAGCAGCTGTTGATCAAATCACAGTAGAAATAACGAATGATATTACAAGAGAGTATAGAGAAGGACAAGTAATCGAAAATCCAGAAGTACGAGTAACATTAAATGGAAGTGAATTTACAAATGGAACGATTACATTTGAATGGTACAAGCAAGGAGAAACAACCCCACTAGCAAGTGCACCAATGAATGCAGGAAGCTATGAAGTAGTAGCGAAGTTAGAAGGAACAGCAAACTATGCAAGTGCACAAAGTGCTAAAAAAGCATTTACTATTAGAAAAGCTGAAAGTACATTAGAAATTTCTTATGAACAAAATAGCTTCATTTATGGAGGTGAAGTACCAAATCCAATAGCCACAACGAATAGAAATGAAGCAGAGGTTAAATTTAGATGGTATCGTGCAGATACACCAGATACAGCATTAACAGAAAAACCAACGGAAGTAGGAGAGTACTTAGTAGAAGCATATATAGAAGAAAATGAAAACTACTTAGAGAAAACAACGAATAAACTATCTTTTGCTATTCGTGCAGGATCAAGTACAATTGCTATTCATGATGACTTAAATAAAGAATACGATGGGCAACCAGTAGAAGAGCCAACAAATGTAGAAACAACAGGAAGCACAGGAGCTGTAAGCTTTGAATGGTATGCAGAAGATGGCACAAAACTACAAGAAGCACCAGTAGAAGTAGGAAACTACAAAGTCAAAGCAATTCTTGCAGGAGATGATAACTATGCAGGTGCAGAAACAGAAGCAGAATTTAGTATATCTAAAGCAAGTAATGCTTGGACAACAGAATTAAGTATGCAAAGATGGGTATATGGAGAAGAAGCCAATACACCACAAGCAGAAGCACAATTCGGTACGATAAGATACACATACAGTACATCAGAAGATGGGTCATATACAGAAGAAGTACCAAGTGATGCAGGGACATATTGGGTAAAAGCAGTTGTAGAAGGTACAGATAACTATGAAGGATTAGAAGCGAAAGTATCTTTTACAATTGAAAAGGCAAATAGTAGCATTACGATTGATACAGACTTGAACAAAGTATATGATGGACAACCAGTAAGTGAACCAAGTATTACACAAACAGGAAGCCAAAGTACGCCAGTATATGAATGGTATGTGAAGGATAAAGGTACTGCGAGAACAGATACATGGACAAAATTAGCAGAAGCACCAGTAGAAGTAGGAAGCTACAAATTAGTAGTGAGTGTAGCAGAAGATACAAACTACCATGGAGCAACAGCAGAAGTAGAGTTTAGTATCAAAGTAGAAACAGTAGTGGTGCCAACACCACCAAATGGAGGAACGATCACAAATCCAGATGGAGGAGAAATTGTTGTAAAACCAGGAGATAATATCGAATCCAATGGACCAGTGGTAGAAAATCCAGATGGAAGTATTACATTCCCAGAAGGAGGAACAGTCACAAAACCAGATGGAAGTGAAGAAGTCATCCAACCAGGAGGCGTATTAAATCCAAATAATCCAAGTGAGGAAGTTATAGAAACACCAGGAGAAAGTATAGATGGAGTACAAACAGGAGATACGACACAGACAAGTGTGTGGGCAATGCTTGTAGGCTTATCTATGAGTATGATGTACTTCTTTAGAAGAAAGAAGAATAGATAATAAAAAAGTTGAGAGCAATCTCAGCTTTTTTGATTTTATAAAAAAAGATGTTGCTTAGCAACACCAATTGTTGTAGAGGTTTTACTCCTCAATTAAAAATTGTTCTCCTTCTTTATGAATGATATGGATCTTTGATGAAGGAGGAAATGATAGCTCTTGTAAAGAGGTTTGCATGATGTGAATATCGTCTTGAAAATGCATAGGGAAGACATGGCGTATAGAACAAATAGATAATATAGCTTGCATACCCCAAGCTATAGCAGTTTGTTGCCTAGGATCAAAAGGTAAGAATGCTAAATCAATTTTTTGGTCTCTTAATTTTTCGATTTCTTTTAAATAAGCTTGCTTATGCCAAGCGTTGATATGTTCTTCTTCTCCTTCCCAATGCCACCAATTCAAATCACCAGCATGATATATTGTTTTTCCTTCGATATTTAAAAGAAAAGCACAGCCTTCATCAGTAGAAGTGAGTGTAGTAATGTGAATGCCATGAGCATGGTAAACTTGATTTGGACATACTTGCAAATAAGAAGCATCTTCTTGTTTTTCAACATCTTGATCAAGAATATACGATACATGTGGATGTGTTTTTTGTAAATTCCAAATAGTAGGAGAGTAATGATCTCCATGTTTGTGAGATACAAAAATAAGGAGATGTTTGTTTGGATTTGAAGGAGGAAGCGTGCCTTTATAATAATCAAATAATAAAATGTAATTTTCTAATTCTACAAGAAAGCAACTATGATAAATGTAAGTAATTTGCATAATTTTTCCTAGTATATGTTTTGGTATACTTTTTCCTTTCATTCTTATCTTATCATACTTTTAAATGATAGGTGCGATATTGTCTTATATAAATGAGAAATCGACAAATTTTCTTATAGTCATCTTTTATACTTGTTGTACAGAGGATGTGTTCATATGAAAAAAATAATAGTTAGTATTCTATGTATCTTCTTATTTGGATGTCAATCGGCAAAACAAGAGGATCAGCTCTCTTCGAAAGCAGTAGGGCAAATGTATACGATTGAAGAGGGAGCTAAATTACATATTGCAGTAGAAGATGAGCGTTATGGAGAAGCTATCATAGCTTTATGGAATAAAGTATATCCCCAGCATACAAATGCTGTGTCTTATAGTGTGACAACTGCACCTCAAATTTATCAAAAGTTTATAGATACACGTATGTTTCCTTATGATTTAGTATGGACAAAGGATACGTATCTTTTCTCTTTTGCATCTCATGGTTATGAGATGGAGGAAAGTTTTTTTCAAGATCTTGCTATAGGGGTTCCTTCACATTATTATAAACAAAGTCCTATTCTTTATGTACCTATGCGAGCGGAAGGAATGTTGTTTGCCTATAAAAAAGATCAATTACAGGCTTTAGGACTTGAGGAAAGTGTGATGGAGAGTTTTGAAAATATGTTTGCATCGAAGCAAGAAAAGATGTATTTTCATACAAACTATGTATATCATGTGGATACGTTACTAACATCTTCTTTTTCTTTATTTGAAGATGGAAAAATAGCAGGGTTTGATACAAAGGAGTTTAAGAAAAGTTTAGAATTATATAAAGAGCTTTATCAAGAAGGAAACTTGCGTGATGATACAATAGGAATGAATGATTATTTTATGAATGGTGAATATATAAGTGGACTTGTAGGAACGTGGATGTCTTTTGAAGGACAAAACTTACGTTTTCAAAAAATGCCTACCTATCAGGGAAAGCAGTTTACACCGATTGCACATAGTTATGGCTATTTTATAAATAAAGATACACTTTATCCACAAGCAGCGAAAGCCTTACTTCGATTATTGCGATCACAAGAAGGGATGCAAGCTTATCTTGAAACTTCTTATTCTTTTGCAGTATTAGAAGAAAAAGGAATTGAACAATTAACCTTCCAAAATGATAATCAAAAAGAAATTAGCTATGCTTTGCAATATAGTCGGCCTCAACAAATATGGGGACAGCATCATAATCCAACAACTAATTTTTATGATATTTATTTTAAAACGAGTATACTTGAATATATTCACCAATATATAAATGATGATATTAAACTAAAAACGGTATTAGAAGAGATTGAACAACAAGAAGAGCTTTATAGGCAATTAGGAAAATAGAAGAAGAACTTTGAAAGAGTTCTTTTTTTATGAATGCTTTGTGAAAAACTATATAATAAAATTAATTATTTGGTATAATAAAACAAGTGAATGTAGAATATAAACGAGGAGATAAGGTATGCAAAAAGATGGTACATGGGTAGAGGGGATTGCGGAGTTAACACAGGAATATTTCCCTGATCAACATTTTAGAAATTATTTGTCAGATTTTTTTCAAATTGAGGAAGGAAGTTTATTATCAAGAGAGTTTTTTAGCAGTGTTCAAGTAATCGATATTACGGAGTATATGGATGTAGGAGGTGAAATTAGCAATTTACAAGGAATTGAATATTTTTTCGCTTTAAAGTATTTAGTATGTGATGAAGTACCACTTACACATCTAGATATTCACAAGAATACAGAGCTGGAATATGTAAATTGTAGTGGCACAAGTATTACACATTTAGATCTTCATAAAAATACAAAACTTAAGAAATTGTTTTGTGATCATACACAACTAACAAGTCTTGATCTTACCCATAATGTTCAATTAGAAATAGTAGATTGTAGCCATACGAATATTGCATCTTTAGATCTTTATAATAATCGATTGCTAACATACTTAGATTGTAGCTATACAAAGATTACAAGTTTTGATATCAGGGAAAATGCAGAGTTGAAATATATAAATTGTGGTTATAATGATATTATAAGTTTGGATACATCACAAAATTCAAAATTAAAATCACTATATTGTGATCATACGAAGGTTACGTGTTTAGATATTTATCATAATAAGCAATTGGAAGGGTTGTGGTGTGAGCATACACTTATCACAAGTTTAGATGTGTATGAAAATACAGAACTAAGGAGATTATGGTGTAGTTATAACGAAATAGAGAGTTTAGATATTTCCAATAATCAAAAGTTAGAAATGTTGGGATGTATTTGTACCAAGATTGCTCATTTGAATACGCATCAAAATACGGTGTTAACGCATTTATTTTGTTATTGTACCAATATCGCAAGTTTAGATCTGCGTTATAATACAAAGTTAGAACATTTAGTATGTAGTCATACACCAATTACAAGTTTAGATGTAAGCAATAATCCTTTACTAAAATTTTTAAGTTGTACAGATAATGGCCTTACACAAATTGATTTAAGTCAAAATAGAGATCTTACACATTTTTATTGTTTTAAAACAAAGATTTGTAATTTAGATTTTCGTCATAATTTTTTATTAGAACAGCTATGGTGTGATGGAGCTCCCATTACAGAGTTAGATTTAAGTCATAATAGAAAATTAAAAAAACTATGGTGTAGTAATACCAATATTAGAAGTATTGATGTCAGTCATCTTCCTTTATTAGAAGAACTTGTATGTTATAACACACAAATTAGTGAATTGGATGTTAGGCAAAATCCTTTATTAAAAGAATTATATTGTGGATGTACGCATATTCGATGCTTAAAACTTTGTCAAAATCGGGCATTGAGAATATTAAGCTGTAGAAATACGGATATCGATACGTTAACTCTTACGAATAATATTGCTTTAAGAAGGTTAGATTGCAGTGGGACAAAGATAAGTACACTTAATCTTCAAGAGAATAAGGCACTAGAAAAATTATGGCTTCAGCATTCATCAATAGAGAAATTAGATATTCCACATATTGTAAATTTACGTGCCATTTATTATGACAATGCCAATTTAGCATGGGCACATGTAGGAGAGCATGTTAAAATGATGAATTTTTCTTTGGGGAGTAGAGTAGCTATCTTCACAGAAGATCTTTCTTTTAATATAAAAGATTATTTTCCTGGTATTGAGGTTAAACGAATACGCCTTTTAGAAGGCGCAAAGATGGAGGAAGATGGAACGATACATAGTTATCGTTTAGATACGATAATAAGATATACATATGATGTTTCGAAGAATGAAAGCATGCAAGTAAATTTACGGTTATGTTGTAAACGACCATTGTTAGAGGTAGAAAAAGATGAACTGGACAACCATATTTAAACAAGAACAAGAAAAAGCATACTATCAATCATTAGAATATTTTTTAAAACAAGAATATCAAACGAAAACCATTTATCCTCCTTATGAAGAATTATTTACTTGTTTTTCTTTATGTCCATATCAAAGTGTAAAAGTAGTTATTTTAGGGCAAGATCCTTACCATGGTGCTGGACAAGCTCATGGCTTAAGCTTTTCTGTAAAAAAAGGTGTGAAGATACCAGCGAGTTTACGTAACATATATAAAGAATTGCAGGATGATCTAGGCATTCAACAGCCTGATCATGGTTGTTTAGAAGCATGGGCTAGACAAGGTGTATTGCTTATGAATGCGGTTATGAGTGTGGAAGCAGGGAAAGCAGGAAGCCATCGTAATCAAGGATGGGAAGTATTTAGTGATGCGATTATTCAAGCATTGAATGATCATGAGCAACCAATTGTTTTTGTTTTATGGGGCAATTGGGCAAAGGGAAAAAAGAAACTTATTTGTAATCCAAAGCATAAAGTGATCACTTCTCCACATCCATCTCCCTTATCGGCATACCAAGGCTTTTTTGGTAGCAAGCCTTTTTCACAAATTAATCATTTTTTAAGAGAAAATCAGTTGGAAGAAATAGATTGGAGGATTTTATAAACAATGTTTCAAAAAGCAAGTGAAGTTGTAGAACAAATTGAAAAGCGTCGCCATATGACCAAAGGAATTGATCATTTTCATGCGTATATGAAATCTTTACAATCTCCTCATTTAGCAATCCCCTGTATCCATGTAGCAGGGACTAATGGGAAAGGAAGTACATGTCATTATATAAGTAATGTATTACAATCACTTGGTTATCGAGTTGGAACATTTACATCTCCTTATTTATATACTCATTTTGATCGTATACAAATCAATGGTCAAAACATACCAGAAAATACCTTTCTAACAATAGCAAATCATCACTATGAAGAATGGGTAGCACATGAGTTGAATATGTTTGAAATCGATATGTGTATTGCTAGTCTATACTTTCAATCACAAGCAGTTGATTTTGTTATTTATGAAGTAGGACTTGGTGGACGTTATGATGCTACAAATATCGTCTCTCCTCTTGTTTCCGTGATTACGAATATCGGGCTTGACCATATGCAAATTTTAGGAGATAGCCATGAAGCAATTACAAGAGAAAAAGCAGGTATTATTAAAGAGCAGGGAGCTCTTATTACGGGAGAAGAAAAAGAAACTTGTTTATCAATTATAAAGAAACAATGTGAACAAAAAAATAGCACATATCAGAAGGTAGATGCTCCTTATCATATTAGGGTAGACGATCACTGTCATTTTTCGTATCGTCATATAAGGGATATCACCCTTTCTAGCAATGCAAGATATCAAATAGAAAATGCTTGTTGTGCACTAGAAGTTTTATTTTATTTAGATGATAAGGGTTATCTTCATTTAACGAAAGAAGCGATTTATGAAGGCTTATATAAGGCACATTGGCAAGGAAGATTTGATAAAATTGCAGAGAATCCAGATATTCTAGTGGATGGAGCACATAATGTGGAAGGGATACGAGCTCTTGTAAAAAGCTTATCCATTTATCAAAATCCTAAAATTCTTTTTTCAGCATCTAGTGATAAACATATTGTGGAAATGATTGAAATATTAAAAGAAAGTAGTAATCAAATTCATGTATGTTGTTTTGAAAATGAACGTAGTCTTTCTTATGATATGATAAAAGAATTGAAAGGAATTCAATATGAGGAAGATTATAAGCGATTTATCGATCAAGCAATGCAAGGAAAGGATTGTGTTGTTATTACGGGGTCATTATATTTTGTTTCTGAAGTTTTATCGTATATAAAAACAAAATCATGAAGGAGATGTAATAATAAGTGTTTAAATAAATTTCTTGGATTACCATCTATTCTAGATATAGTTGTAGGATAAATAAATGAAAGTATTGACAATATTATTGATTGCGTATTTAATTGGGGCTAAGGAGAGAATACGATGCTATATATAAAATCAAGTAAATTGAGACACTATAAAATTTTAACTGTTAATGAAAATGATAGCTTTATAATAGATCTAGAAGGAAATATAATGAATACGATTTTTCCTGCTTTATTATGGAGTTACTCGCAAAAAGCTTATAAAATTTCCAATAAACAAGCTTTTGCGCTTGAGTTAAGGAAAAAGAAAATAGTCATTCCTCCTCTCTTATTTATAGGGAGTATCATCATGGCATCCAATCTATTTGAATCTAATATGCATATCATCGATAAGTTAGTATTTGAGACATCTTTTCAATTTTCTGTAATTATATTATTTTTATTTTTTATAGCTTGTATTTTATTAAAACTATATAGTTA
>CAMWMY010000029.1 GCA_947175465.1 uncultured Erysipelotrichaceae bacterium
ACTTATTTCAAATACTATGGTTAAATGTACTTAAAAAGGTGATCTTTCGATCACCCCATGCTCACTTAGATTGGATGGATTTCTCTTCACCAACACTAAATGTTAAAGAGCCAAAATACCTTTCAAACTCCTAGCTTTTTTACTTTTTCAATTAGTTTTTGATAGACGATTCGCATAGCGCTCTCTTGTACATAAGTAGCGATATCATCTATAGGAATCCATTTTACAGCCTTATTTTCATCTGGCTTACAACAAAGAACTTCTGCTTCATCAGCTTCACATAAAAAAGTAATATTTAAATGTGTATGCGCTGATACAAAAGCTCCTTTTTTCATATGAGGGATCACAGGTAGTAGATCAATGGCAAAAATATCACTTGATACTGCTCTCAGATTTTGTAAACCTGTTTCTTCTTTTCCTTCTTTAAGAGCTACTTCTAAAACATTTTGATTTCCATCACAATGTCCTCCACACCAACTCCATGATTGATAAATAGAATGATACACCATCAATACTTTGTCACGTTTCGTATTCACAATCCAAGGAGAACTTGTAAAATGACCAAAGATATTATCGCGTGTAAAAACATTGGAAAAACTTTCCATATAAAGAAGCATTCCCTTTTTATCTTCTTCCTCTTGTAAATTATACGGTTGAAACTTTTGTAATTGTTGATAAAGTTCTTCCATAAAAACTATCTCCTCCAATAAATATCAAGTGCTTCCTTATATACTTTATAAGCACTAGGCAAAGCATACGTATCTTTTAGTTCCTGTTTCTTTACCCAAAGTCCTGTTAATTGATCTTTTGGTTTTATTTCGATCAAAAAGCCTTTCATATGCCACTCAACATGAGAAAAAATATGTTTTGCATCTAATAAAGATAATGTTTGCACAATTTCATATTGTTCTTGGAAGTGCTTTTCAACTTCTGCTTTTGATAAAAATTGATGAAACATATAAAATTCATATAAATTTGCAAGTAGTCCTTGCTCAGGACGTTTTTGAAGATAGCACTGATCTTCACATACCATAACAACTACTGTTTTTTCTTCTATCCGTCGTTTCTTTTTTCCACTTTTTATTGGTAGTGCATGTGCTTCTCCACTTTGATACCCAAGACAATGTGCTGCTAAAGGGCAAATATTGCAACGAGGTGCACTATTGGGTACACAAATCATGGCTCCAATTTCCATCAATGCTTGATTAAAAGCATCTGGTCTATCTTTGGGTATATATTCATTAATAAGCTCATGAAACTTTTTCTTTGTTGCCTCTTTACTAATATCATCTTTGCTTATTAAAATACGCGAGAAAACTCTTAATACATTGCCATCTACGGCAGCTACTGGTTGGCGAAAAGCAATGGAAGCGATAGCGCCTGCTGTATAAGATCCAATTCCTGCTAATGTGAGTAACTCTTCATAGGTAGAAGGAAGCTCACCATGAAAATGTTCCATACATTGCTGTGCACATTTTTTCATATTGCTCACTCTTCGATAATACCCAAGACCTTCCCATACTTTCACAAGTTCATCATCTTTGGCCTCTGCTAAAGATGATAATGTAGGAAAGGCTTGCATAAAACGTTCAAAATAAGGTTTTACTGCTTCCACTCTTGTTTGTTGAAGCATGATTTCAGATACCCATACTCGATAAGGGGTAGGCAGTGATCGCCATGGTAATATACGAGCATTTTCATCATACCAGGCTAATAATGCCTCTACAAATTGTTCTTTATTATGTTGTAATGTTTTCATGTGCTTATTATACCATGTTCTTATAAACTTTACTTGTAGAAATCTTATAATTCTATCTTTTTCTATTCCTTAATATGATTACTGTTACTTTTTAAATTTTTTCATTCGTAAAGCATTACTTACAACACTTATAGAGCTTAATGTCATTGCCATAGCTGCTAGCACTGGAGAAAGTAAAGGTCCTTGGAAAAGATATAAAACACCTGCCGCAATTGGAATACCTAATACATTATAAAAGAAGGCCCAAAATAAATTTTGATTAATATTGCGAATAACAGCTTTTGATAAGCGAATCGCTAATAAAATATCTTGTAGATGTGGATTTACAAGTACAATATCTGCCGACTCAATCGCTATATCACTTCCACTTCCAATAGCAATTCCTACATCACTTTTCGTTAACGCGATCGCATCATTAATCCCATCTCCTACCATAGCTACACGCTTTCCTTCTTGTTGTAACCTAGCAATGTGTTCTGCCTTTCCATCAGGTAAGACTTGCGCAATAACATGATCAATACCTGCTTGTTTCGCTATAGCATTCGCACATATCGTATGATCCCCTGTGATCATCATGACATCAATGTTTTGCTTTTTTAATGCTGTTACAACTTCTAAGGCCTCAGGTTTTATTTCATCTGCGATCGCAAATAAAGCAATGACTTCTTTATCGATTGCTAACCATACAACCGTTTTCCCCATTTCCAACAATTGCTTTTCTTGTTCCTGAAATAAACTTGTGGAAATCATATGTTCTTCCATAAGACTGCGATTGCCCATAAGAATCTTACTGCCTTTTTCTATTGCCTGTATACCTTTTCCATGAAAACTTTCTAAATTAGTAAATGGTTTTACTTCTAATTGATGTTCTTTGGCTTTCTTTACAATAGCTTTTGCGATTGGATGCTTACTTCCTTGTTCAACTGCTGATGCAATCATCAATACTTTAGCTTCATCTTCTTTGGTTAAAATATCACTTACACTTGCTTCTCCTTTCGTTAAAGTTCCTGTTTTATCAAATACAACCGTATCCACATAACTTGTATTTTCAAGTGCCTCTCCACTTTTAATAAAAATACCAAGTTGGGCTGCTCTTCCTGTCCCTACCATAATAGCTGTTGGAGTTGCTAGTCCTAGTGCACAAGGACAAGCAATAACAAGGACACTCACAAAGATTGTTAGAGCAAAAGCAATATCTCTTTGTACAAAATACCAATATCCAGCAGCTACAAATGCAATTAATAAAACAACGGGCACAAAGATAAGCGATATTTTATCCGCAAATCTTGCAATCGGCGCTTTTTTAGCTTGGGCATCTTCTACCATTTGAATAATTTTACTCAGCGTACTTTCTTCCTCACAAGCTTCTACCTTAACTAATAAACGCCCTGTTACGTTTAATGTTCCACCTATAACCTTATCTCCTCTTTGCTTATCTATAGGCATACTTTCCCCTGTTAACATACTTTCATCAAGACTACTTGCTCCTTCTACTATTTCTCCATCAAGAGGAACGTGATCTCCTGCTTTTACTACAAGAAGATCACCAATATGAACTTCTTCTATTTCTACTTCCACTTCTTGCTCATCTTGCCACAAAATAGCTTTACTCGGTCTTAATGACAATAACGATTGAATAGCACTAGTTGTTCGTTTTTTTGATAAAGATTCTAAATGCTTTCCAAACATAACAAAAGCAACGACAACACCTGCAGATTCAAAATATAAATTGTGCACATAATGTACATTGCCTATTGCTAATTGATAGAAAGAATATAAACTATAACCATAAGCACTCCCTGTCCCTATGGCTACTAAGGTATCCATCGTTGGATGTTTATGAAATAATGCTTTCATACCATGGATAAAAAAGCTTCTTCCCTTCCATAAAATGAGAGTTGCTAGTATCCACTGAACAAATGCAAAAGATACTGGATTAGCCTCATAGTGAATTATTTTAGGTAAAGGAAGTTGAAAACTTCCCATCATATGACTCATCCCGATATACAGCAATAAAATGGATAAAGCAAGAGTTATATAAATCGATAAATGTCTCTCTTTAGAAGTTTGGTTTTCTTTGATATCTTCTTTTACATAAGCATGATAACCAGCTTTTTTAATCTCATTTATAATCTCATACAATTTCACTTGTTTACTATCATAAGAAAAGACAGCCGTATTCATCACAAGATTTACTTCTACTTCTTCAACACCGTTTATTTGCTTCATCACTTTTTCTAAGGCTGAGCTACAAGCAGAGCATCGCATACCTTCAATCATGAGTGTCACTCTTCTTGTTTTTTGTAGTTTTGTAAGCTCATATCCTTGTTCTTTTAATAATTTTTGTAACTCTAAAAAAGGAATTTCTTGCGTAGATGTAATGGCTACTTGATGTAAAAGTAAATTTACTTCCACTTGTTCAACACCAGATACTTGTTTTAATAAGCTTTCCACAGCTGCAGCACAGGCACTACAACGCATACCTTCTATTTGATAACGTACTTGCATATACCCTCCTTATTTTAAAATTTTTTGTAATACCAATTGTATTTCGGTCAATTTCTTATCTGCTTGTTCATGATCAGACATAGCCGATAAAACACAAGTATGCAAATGCCCAGTAAGAATGTGCAAATGTGCACTCTTTAATAAAGCTGTACTTGCTAAAATCTGATTCGATATATCAATACAATAACGATCATCTTCGATCATTTGTATAATGCCTTCTATTTGCCCCTTCGCAGTCTTTAAACTTCGAAGTGCTTTTTTTCTTTCATCCATCACTTACCTCCAAAACACCCCCATAGGGTATTAACAAAATAACATGAACATTGCAAAATGTCTATTAAATTACTTTTATCATACTCTCAACACTTCTTTTTATACCTTCCTTATTTTCCCTGATAATATAAAAAAAGAAGTTATAATTTCATAAGTATCTTCAAAATACTTGAAGACTACTGTTCCATTATAACTTCTCTTCTTTTTATTCTTTATCGTTGTCACTTCCATCTTTCTTTGTAATTCGTTCCATATGAAGTGCCAAATATCCAACCTCAGCATTACCAAGCGATATTTTTAATAAATGTTCTAATTGCTTACAGACAACTTGTGCCATCCGATAAGCCTTAGGGAATTGCTCCTTTACAATCTGATCCATATCTAAGTTTAGAACTTCTTTTCGCTTAACTCTTGCTAACATATATTTAATATGGGTAATCAATCGGCTATAAGATAAAGAATCATAATCAATCTTCAGCGCAAATTCCTTCTCAATCACCTGCATCGTTTCCTTTAATGCAATGGCTATCTGCATAGAATTCGATACTTGCTCATCTTCAATTGCACTATGAATATGCAAAGTAATATAACCAACTTCATCATCGTTTACTTCATATCCTGTTTTTTCTTGAATAACATTTTTTCCATACTGGGCAACACTATATTCTTCTGGATACAATAATCGAATATCATTGGCAAAAGGATTGCGTATTTCCATATCTTGTTTCATTCGCTCAATCGCAAAAGCAATATGGTCACTTAAGGGCAATAAAATGTTTGTATCGATGATTTTAAATCGCTCTTCAGCTTTTTTCATGATTTCATCGCTAATTTCTAAAAAGATAGGGTTCATCTCATCAAATATTTTCGCAAATGATCCTTTTTTCGTCGCATCATGAAGATTATACTGTTTTGTATTTTGTAGTTGATGAAAAGTATCTTGCGCTTTTCTTTGAAATCCTATCCCTTTTCCTAAAAACACTACTTCTTGTTTTTTCGTTTCATCATAAGCAAGAAGTGCATTATTATTTAATACCCTAATCACTGTATACATAACAATCCCTTTCGTACTTTTACTTTATCTTTAAAATAACGTCATTCAACTCCACATCCCCTAATTTTACAATTTCTAGTACTTGTTGATCATCTAAGTTTGTAAAAATAAATGGTGTTGCTATACTTGTTGCATTCTCTTTTATATATTGTACATCAAATGTCATAAGTTTGTCACCTTGTTTTACCTTTTGACCTTGTTCAACATGGATATCAAACCCTTTTCCATCTAATTGTACTGTATCAATTCCTACATGCAACAACATTTCTAATCCTGTTTCTGATTTTAATCCAATCGCATGTTTTGTAGGGAATACAAATTCAATAGTTGCATCTGTTGGTGCATATAATGTATTTCCTGTTGGGAAAATAACTAATCCTTTCCCTAACATTTCTTGTGCAAAACTTTCATCAGGCGTTTCTGATAATGGACATATACGCCCTTGTAAAGGTGTTATAAAGCCATATTCTTCTTTTGCTTGATCTTGTTGATTATATTCTACTTCTTCACTGCAAGTTGCAAGATAATCTTCTAAATTTGATTTAATAACAGAAACTTGAGGTCCATAAATTACTTGGATTCCATTTCCTTTTTTAATAACTCCTTTAGCACCAGAAGCTTTTAAAGTAGCATCATTAACTTTATTGGCATCAAAAACAGTAACACGTAATCTTGTTGCACAGCAATCAACATCACTAATATTACTTTTTCCTCCTAGCCCTTCACAAATAAGTGCACTTGTTGCATCTTGACTACCATTCGCAAGCCCTTTTGCTTCAGCATTAACATCTGCACGTGTATACAATTTCACATCATCTTGACCAGTTTCACGTCCTGGTGTTTGTAAATTAAATTTCTTAATTAAGAATGTAAATAATAGATAATATACAATGAAATAACCAATTCCTACAATAACAACCCAAATCCAATTTGTTTTATCATTTCCTTGTAAAATACCAAATAGCGATAAGTCAATGAATCCTCCAGAGAAAGTCATCCCTACTCCAACATTGAAGATATGCATAAACATATACGCTAAACCAGCAAAAATACTGTGTAATAAATATAAGAATGGTGCTACAAACAAGAACGTAAATTCAAGCGGTTCTGTAATCCCTGTTATCATACATGTTAATGCTGCTGATAATAATAAACCTCCTGCAATTTTACGTTTTTTAGGATCAGCACATTTATACATCGCTAAAGCTGCCCCTGGCAATCCAAAAATCATCAATGGGAACTTCCCAGCCATAAAACGTGTTGCTTCTACACTAAATGCAGTTGTTGTCGAACATCCTAACTCTGCAAAGAAAATATTTTGTGCTCCTTCAATCATATTTCCACATACTTCTGCTGCCCCACCAACAGCTGTTTGCCAGAATGGTAAATAGAATACGTGGTGTAGTCCAAATGGAATTAATGCACGTTCCATTAAACCATATAAGAACGTTCCTCCATATCCAGAGTTACGTACAACTTCACCTACAGCTATAATACCTGATTGCACATATGGCCAAACATAGAACATTAAAACCCCTACAAATAAATATACAATGGAAGAAATAATTGGTACAAATCTTGTTCCTCCAAAAAATGATAATACTTGAGGTAGTTGAATTTTATAAAAGCGATTATGCAAAGCTGCAACCCCTAATCCAACAATAATCCCTCCAAATACCCCCATTTGTAAGGACTCAATACCTACAATTGTATCAACCGATCCTCTTGGCAATGTTGTATTTGTTACTGTCAACATCGCATTGATCGCTGTATGCATGATAAAAAAGGCAATAGCTCCTGATAATGCAGCAACTTCTTTCTCCTTTTTTGCCATCCCGATGGCAACTCCCATCGCAAAAATAATTGGTAAGTTTTGAAATACAATATCTCCACATTTATTTAATACGGTTAATATTGCATAAAGAGTCGTTCCTTTCCCTAATAAACTTGATAGTCCATAAGAGTCGATCATCGTTGCATTGGTAAAAGAACCACCAATTCCAAGAAATAATCCTGCAACGGGTAAAATAGCGATTGGTAACATAAAACTACGCCCTACACGCTGTAATACTCCAAAAATTTTGTCTTTCATTACTCTCTTCCTTTCTTCTTTATCGCTATATTCATTATTCTATGCTCAAAAAAAGCAGGCATTACTATCAAAAGAACTCCTTTTTCTCTTGCATAGTTAATGCCTGCTTAATATTACTTAAACAGTAACACACTATATGAATATAACTTACATTGCTTATATTAGCATTGAAATCGCTTTCTGTCAATGTATAAATAGCAATTATTAAAAATATAGTATGCTTATTTCCCTTTTACAAATATTTCTTTTTATAAACGAATCGCACTTTCAAGTGCAATTTCCATCATGTTATGAAAAGAGTTTTCTCTTTCTTCTGCACTTGTTGCTGCATGTGTTACTAAAGAATCCGATATGGTAAGTAAACATGCTGCATGTTTTCCTAATACTTTTGCATTATGGAATAAAGCAAAACTTTCCATTTCTACACAAACACATTGATGATCACGATAAAACTCTTCATGTCCATCTACATGAGCTTCATGATAAAATACATCACTTGAATGAACTCTTGCAACTGTCATTGGTTTTTGTAAAGAAGCCGCTGTTTCTTCAATTACTTTATTAATATGTGCACTTGGCATTTGAATATCATCAGAATTACCAGCTTGTGCTAAAGCAAATGTAGATTCACTCCATGCACTATCTGCTAATACAATATCAAATAAAGCTAAGTCACTTGTATAAGCACCAGCACTTCCAATACGAATAATATTTTCAACACCATATACGTTATACAATTCATAAGAATAAATTCCAATACTTGGCATTCCCATACCAGATCCCATCACGGAAATCTTTTTCCCTTTATAAGTACCTGTATACCCAAACATATTACGTACAGTATTAAATTGCACAGGATTTTCTAAATACTTTTCCGCAATATATTTCGCACGTAAAGGATCTCCTGGCATTAAAACTGTTTTTGCAATATCTCCTACACTTGCTGTATTATGAGCTGTCCCCATCATATTGTCCTCCTTTTATCAATGGTTTTTTGATGCGCAAACATCTATTTCAAGTATACCATAATCTTTTCCTCTATGCTTATCTTCTTCTATAAATATTTCATTTTTTTCTTTTCTTGGAAGTTTAAATAGTATTTTCTTGCGTAAGATAATAGAAAAGCATACAATGATACATATGAGGTGATATTATGTTACGAAATGAAATAGAAGAAAAATACAAATGGGACTTATCTTCCCTTTACAAAAACCAAGAAGCTTTTGATCATGATTATCAACAAGCACAGTCTTTATTAGAAGAACTATGTACATATAAAGATCATATATGTGATAGTAAAGAATCTTATATATACTTTATGAATGCCGAGGAAACCTTAGGCAATTTTATTGAAAATCTATATGTATATGCCAAAATGTGCACAGATGTAGAACCTGAAAATGAACAACATCAGCATAACTTTGCCAAAGCTAATGCATTCATGCAAAAAAGCGGTGTTGATTTAACTTTTGTTACATTAGAATTAATTGCACATAAAGAAGTAATTGAGCGCTATCTTGAAGATGATGATTGCAAAGATTTTCGCTATCCTATGGAAGAGCTTTTTCGCACCATTCCGCATCGCTTAGATGAAGAACGTGAACAAATGCTTTCTCAAGTACGTGAATTAACAAGTATTGCACAAGATACTTTCCAAAGTTTTCGTTTAGAATATGAACCTGTTGTAGTCGATGGAAAAGAAGAGTTTTTAAATGGGGCAACTTACTATGTATTCTTAAAAAACAAAGATCCTCAAGTACGTAAAGATGCCTTTGAACATTACTTTAAAGAATACCAACGCTATGAAAATGTATTCGCAAATACATTGATTGGACATACAAAAGGACAAGTCTTTTTTGCGAAAACAAGAAACTATGAAAATGCATTAGAAGCTTCTTTATATCAAGATCGTGCAAGCAGTGAATTGTTTCATAAAGTACTTTACATGGCCAATGAAAAATACCGCCCTTTCTTACACGATTACTTCGCTTTACGTAAATCTATATTAGGACTAAAAGAACAACATGTTTATGATATTTATCTTGATTTAGTCGATGATATTCCACAGTCTTATACGATTGATGAAAGCTTTGATATCTTATCAAAAGCTCTATCTGTTCTTGGTGAAGACTATGTAAAACTAATTCAACGTGCAAAAGAAGAAAGATGGATTGATTTTTTACCAAGCAAAGGAAAATGTACAGGAGCATATTCATGGGGAAGTTATTCTTCAAACCCTTATATTCTTACAAACTTTACCGAAAATTATGAATCCTTAAGTACCCTTGCCCATGAATTAGGACATTCTATGCACTCTTATTTTTCTCATAAACACAATCGTCCTATGCTTGCCAATTATAAAATCTTTGTTGCTGAAGTCGCAAGTACAGTGAATGAGATTTTATTAAATCAATACTTATTAAACACAACAACTGATAAAAAAGTAAAAGCGAATATTTTAGCTAACTTATTAGATCAATTAATCGGAACCCTTTATCGTCAACCGATGTTTGCCCAATTTGAAGAACAATTGCATACATGGGTACAAGAGCGAAAACCAATATCTTCCACTACGCTTACCGATTACTATCTTTCATTGAATAAAGAATACTTTGGTCCATCTGTTATTGTAGATGAACTTCAAAAATACGGTTGTTACTACATTCCTCACTTTTATTACAATTTCTATGTGTATAAATATAGTGTAGGAATGGCTGTCGCTTTAAGCTTTGTGAAAAAAATAAAAGTAGGACAAACAAAAGACTACTTAACTTTCTTACAAAAAGGAGGAAGTGAACCATGCATTGACCAACTTGTAAATGCTGGTGTAGATCCTTGTAGTGATGCGGTATATGAAGATGCCTTCACTTATTTCCAACAAATACTAGAAGAATTTAAACAACTTATGCAATAAAAAAAGAAATGAATCTAATGG
>CAMWMY010000030.1 GCA_947175465.1 uncultured Erysipelotrichaceae bacterium
GCATATAAATAATATAGCATAGATATTAAATGAAAGCAATGTAAAGCCATAGACGCTCTTCTTATAAAGTCTACCTTTTTTACTAAAGAAATAAACTTTTTAATATTTCTTATTGATATTTTGTAAAAAATTTGTTATCATATGTTAGCAATCGTGTCTACGTAGCTCAGCTGGATAGAGCATGCGCCTTCTAAGCGCACGGTCAGGGGTTCGAATCCCTTCGTGGACGCCATTTAATAAAATTGCCGCTAATAGCGGTTTTTTTATTTATTCGTATACCCTTTTTAAAAAGTGCATACACTATACTAACGTATCATATACTCATGCATAGCTTGCTTTTTTCTTAAATTATGATAAAATAGCGGCAGGAGTAACAGAAAGAGGTGAAAAGATGATTAATTTTTCTTGTAAATAAAAATGAACATATCATAAATCGTATACAGTAATAAATCATGCATATTTTATGATTTATGGTATTTATTGCAAGAAAGTTATTCATCTATTCACTCTTAATATCATCACTCTAGGAAGTGATGTATTTATAATATGAGCTGTGAGAGTTTCTTTCTTGCAGCTTTTTTTCATTGTGAAATGATGAAATAAGGAGGGATTACTTATGTCTATTATTAAAATTGAAAATCTTACCTTCTCCTATCCTTCAAGCTATGATACTATTTTTGACAATGTTAATTTGGTAATCGATACCGATTGGAAGCTTGGATTCATAGGAAGAAATGGTAGAGGAAAAACAACTTTATTACATCTTCTTTTAAAAAAATATGAATATCGTGGCAAAATCATAAGCTCTGTGCCATTTGATTATTTTCCCTATCCTGTTGATAATAAAAAACGAATGACATACGACATATTACAAGAAATTTCCCCTTTAGCAGAAGAGTGGGAAATCATTCGTGAATTATCTTATCTTGATGTGAAAATAGATGTATTATATAGAAGCTTTGAAACACTTTCCCATGGGGAGCAAACCAAAGTATTGCTCGCAGCCTTATTCTTAAACCAACATCATTTTCTTCTTATTGATGAACCAACCAACCATTTGGATAAAGATGCACGTGAAAAGGTAGCTGCTTATTTAAAAAAGAAAAAAGGATTTATTTTAGTATCGCATGATCGACAATTTTTAGATAGCTGTGTTGATCATATTCTATCATTAAATAGATCGAACATTGAGGTACAAAGTGGGAATTTTTCTTCTTGGATTATCAACTTTGAACAGCAACAAAATCTTGAATTAGAACAAAACAAACAATTAAAAAAGGATATTCGTCGCTTACAGACAGCTGCAAGACGTTCTTCCATATGGTCAGATAAGGTGGAGGCATCAAAAATTGGAGCTCCTGATAAAGGTTTTGTTGGGCACAAAGCCGCAAAAATGATGAAACGTTCAAAATCGATCGAGGCAAGACAACAACAAGCAATTGAACAAAAATCTTCATTGTTAAAAAATGTTGAAACGGCAGAACCATTAAAAATGAAAGTATTAGAATATCATAAAAATACGCTTATTTCATTTTCAGATGTATGTATTTTTTATGATGGCACTCCGATTGCAAAGGATATTACTTTTACTATACAACATGGTGATCGTATTCTACTAGATGGAAAAAATGGAAGTGGAAAAAGTAGTATATTAAAAGCTATCTGTAACACTTCAATCGCACATATAGGCACCATAACTCTTGGATCAGGACTTATCATTTCCTATGTGCCACAAGACACTTCCCATCTCATAGGGACATTAGCTGACTTCATAAGTAAGCATCATTTAAATGAACAGTTATTGAAAGCGATCCTTCGAAAACTAGATTTTGAAAGATCACAATTTGACAAAGATATGCAAACTTTTTCTCAAGGTCAAAAGAAAAAAGTATTAATTGCGAAAAGTCTTTGTGAAGAAGCACATTTATATGTATGGGATGAGCCACTCAATTTCATTGATATGTATTCCCGTATGCAAATTGAACAACTTATTCTAGCTTTTTCACCAACGATGCTTTTTGTCGAACATGATAGTGCTTTTCAAGATGCAATTGCTACAAAGGTTATAAAACTATAAAAATGATAGCTCTTCTCTTTACTACCGATGAAAGAATTGCTCAAAGAAGCTGAATTGACATGATAAATAGCCAGTGTTATACTAAATGATAGCTTAGACAAAATATAAATATAGAGAAAGTAGGTTTGCATTCCCCATATTGATAGCGTTTGATGCTACAAAAGGATATACCTACCTTTTCTTTCTTATAAAACATAGAGGAGAGTGTTGAAATGAAAAAAATTTCTATCAATATGTTATCTTCTGCTGATAAAGTAGATGGCCAAGGTGTTGGAAGTGCATATCAAGAACAAGTAAATTTACTAAAAGAAGGCGCAAGTGATCTATTTGATATTTATATCAATGATAAAAAAACAACAGATATTTTGCACCATCATACCCTTGATTTAAAAAATTATAGAAGACTTAAACAGCAAAAAAGTATCAATGTTGTTTATGTCCACTTTCTTCCAACAACCTTAGATGGAAGTATCAAGCTTCCTCGCTTTGCTTTTGGAACTTTCAAAAAATATGTCACTAAATTTTATAATAAAGCAGACTATTTAGTTGTTGTAAATCCAACTTTCATCAATGAATTAGTTTCTTTTGGAATAGCAAAAGAAAAAATAAAATACATACCTAACTATGTTTCTAAAAAACAATTTTATAAATTGGATCAACAGCAATGCCTTGCACTACGCCAACAATATGGTTATACAAAAGATGACTTTATTGTTATGGGAGTAGGACAAGTGCAAACAAGAAAAGGAGTTGCAGACTTCATAAAGGTTGCAAAATCACTTCCTCATATAAAATTTGTTTGGTGTGGAGGATTTTCATTTGGTCGTATTACTGATGGATATCATGAATTAAAAGAAATTTATGAAAATCCACCGAAAAATGTAAACTTCTTAGGTATTGTACCTAGAGAACAGATGAATCAAATGTTTAATATGGCAGATGTCTTATTTATGCCCTCATATAATGAATTATTTCCAATGGCCATCTTAGAAGCAGTCAATAGTGAAAAGCCTCTTCTTCTTAGAAATCTTGAGCTTTATGAAGAGATTTTATTTAAAAAATATTTATGCGCAAATACAAATGAAGATTTTAAATCACTTCTTGAACAATTGTCCCAAGATCCACTTTTATACCAAAAATATTCTCAATATGCGAAAGAAATTAGCGAATTCTATAGCAAAGAACACGTATTAAGTATTTGGAAAGAATTTTATCAAACAATCTATCAAAAGCACAAACATACTAAATAATTTTGCAATTTACGATACATTTATTTGTATCGTTTTTTATTATAAAAGTTCCAGTTTCATTAAGTGGTCCTTTTGCACATCATTTCCAAGTTGAAAAAGATGACTATCAAATATTTGAAACCCTTGCTTTTCATAAAACTTAATAGCAGGAAAATTATATTCCCAAACACCTAGCCAAAGATACTTTAAACTATGCTCTTTTCCTATTTCAATAGCTTTTTGAATAAGTGCTTTCCCAATATGTTTTCCTTTATAATTAGCCAAAACATATATTCTTTGAATTTCTAAAGAGTGCGCATAACCTGCTTCTGTTTGTGCTTGTTCAAAATTGAGCTTCATATACGCTACAGGTTCTTCCTCATATGTAGCTATCCAATACAGCATATGATCATTCATGATTTCTTTTTGTAACCGTTCATATGAGAAATTTTCTTTTAAATATTGTTCCATATCTTCTTTGCTATTTTCATTTGCAAAAGTTTCATAAAAAGTAGTTTCACCAAGTTTTTTAATTTTATCAATATCTGCTAATGTGCATTTATTTATCAATACCATTTCCATCATTCTATCTCCTATAATTTTATATTTTAAAATACAAAACACATCCTATATCCCCATAGCATGTGTTTTACTCTTTATAATGATATCATAAAAATTTAATTTGTGCCCCCATTCCTGTTTCGCTAATATTTAAAATAGCATACGAAGGTCCTTTTCCATCTCTGCTTCTCCACAATGAACCTGGATTAATAATAAGAACCCCGTCTTTTTCTTCGATAACAGAAATATGTGAGTGCCCATAACATGCAATATCACAACCATGTTCTTTCGCTTTTTTAATCAAATGATCATGACGGTTACGAATGTGTAAGATATGTCCATGGGTCATATAGATACGATGATTTCCTATTTCTATTACTTTTTCTAATGGATAATCCGTAAAAAAATCATTATTCCCTGTAACTGTCTGATACATAGGAAATTCATTTTCTGCTAACTCAATATCTCCACAATGTAAAAAGGCATCAGCATCTTGGTGCTCTTCCAACAGATCATATAAGACATCTCTTTTTCCATGAGAATCACTTACTATAATTATTTTCATATTATCACCTAATCTTATCATAGCAAAGTTTATAAAAATAAAAAAGAGATTTACCAATTTTTAAAATGGAATTTCATTGTACGTCATCGATGAAACAGAAATAGCCTCTTCATTAGAACCATGTAATGACACAACTACATCATCTACATAAACTTTAATATGATCTACTCCCATAATTGCTGATAAAGATAATATTAAAGCATCATATGTCTGTTGCTTTGCACTACGATCTGCATCTAAAATATTAGCATTCACATGAACGATTAAAGTTCCATTTTCCATTTTAGGAACATCTTTAATATCAATATTATCGTTGTATAAAGGCTGTGATAATTGTGAAGATGCGGAAATATCTTCCATAATATATTTAGCTACATTTTCAATTGTTGGATTTTGCTCTGGAATTCGTTTACTTTTTGGGACAAAAAAGTCATAGTTTCCGATATTCTTAGTATAAAATACTGTAATTGTCGAAGAGTTATATAAGCTTGTTGTACTTGTTTCAAAGTGGTTAATCCCAATTTTTTGATTTAATACTTCTGGAATAGGAGTTCCTCCTACTGGCATTTTAGTTAATACTTGGTTTTGATATTGAATTCTCACATTTTCAACTTCTTGAAATTGACTCACTCCCCATGCTAAAGCTTCTAGCACTCGAAGTTCTTTCTTTTCATCATAGTTACTAAATGCATCATTAAACGATAAAGTGGCTACGCCTCCTTCTATCGTAACTTCCAATAATTCACAATCTTGTTGAAACAACGGAGAAAAGTTATCAACTCTTACTGTTCCATTCATATAGTCCATAAGTAAAAAGATACGATCTTTCGTCGTTGTTGTAGCATCTACACGAAAAGAAATAGGTACTAATGTATCACTGTCATCTAATAAATATGTTTGTACAGATGTATGATTAACATCAGCTACAACACTTGTGGTTGTCTCCTCTTTCGGAAAGTTTTTTAAAGAAATATAAGATAACATAGCTACTGCTCCAAATAATAATGCAATTTGACGTTTATAACGACTACCTTTTATCTGCATACACATCACCTCTGCTTCAAGTATATGCTTCACTAGAAAAAAAAGACTAATCTAGTTGCAATTTTGAAACTGGATAGTCTTTCTTTAAAACCTTTTTTATTTGCTCATGCATATGCATTGCATCTTTCGTTGTATATATTTCTAATTGGTTTTCTGTATCACTTTTATAAAATGAAAATTGATGAGCAATAGCCTCATTAGAATCAAAAATATCGACATCTATAATATTTTTGATGTAATTCTTTAAAATAGGGTAATGCGTACATCCAAGTATAATAGCATCTACACTTCCTATATAAGGTTGTAAATACTCTTGCAATACTTTTTGCACTTGCTCTTGGGAACTATTTTCCTCAATCATAGGAACTAGTTTAGGACATGCCAATTCAATAATTTCAGCACTACATATTTTTTTTAGTGTTTTTTGATAGGCCTGTTTTTGGACAGTAGCATGAGTAGCTAAAACAAGAATTCTTTGCTTTTCTGTTTGCTTAAGCTGGCAACATGTTGTTTCGATAATATCATAAATATGCATTTGAGGATACGCATTGCGTAATTCATGCAATACATTGGCACATAATGTGTTGCATGCGATAACCACTTCTTGCACTTGACGCTGATATAAATATTGCATCATACGTAATCCATAATGTAACAATTCTTCTTTGCTGCAATCACCATAAGGAGCATGCTCTTGATCTCCTATATAAATGTAATGTGCCTGAGGATGTACTTTTTGCAAAGCTTCTAAAACAAGTAGACCACCTAAGCCAGAATCAACAACACCTATTTTTCTATTCATTTTTAAATACCATTTCTCCTAATGTTAATTGCTTTTCATACATTTCTTGAGCTACTTTTTCTCCTACATAACGTAACGTATAAGGCTGGTATTGCTTCCCTGTTATATTCTCTTTTCCCTTTGGATATCGGATAATAAAGCCAAACTTATGTGCATTTTCTGCTAACCACTGGGATTGCTTCGTTTCTACAAATTGCTCGATATCTTCTATACCAGCACTTCCTGCTGGAATAAAGCGTATAGTATATCCCAACTGGAATTCACTGCGACCTGGATAATCTTCATACGCAAGAAAAGAATCATGTCCATATTTCACTAATGCTTTTTCATAAATTTCAACTTGATCTTCATAAGAAATATATCCTGCATTAACAATCAAATCCCCACATGTTTTTCCATTGATTTCTTCTGCTGCACTACACATTTTTTGTAATGGTTCAACGACTTCTTTTTTAACATATACACCTTTTTTACTTTGATCGATAATCGGCTGTACAGTAGGGATATCCCTTAAGAGCTCTAAGTCTTTCGGTTCATACGTATATAATGTTTGATTAGAAGACAATAATAAATGCTGAGCAGAAGGGTTCGTAATTAAAGAAGCATTTTTAATAAAACGATCTCCCTTACGATAATATTCACTTAAAGTATCGTAAGAGTAATTCATTAATAGTGTTTCTAAATCGCCATACTTCATATGACTTTTAAAAGTATTAATAAAATTTACAATTTTTGAAGGTTCGGCTTCTTGAACACTTTTGGCACGATGGTACCATAATGCATTATAAATTGTAAAACCTGGTTCTTCAATAAACGGTAAAAATTCTTCTGGTTTAATTTGTTGTGCACTTAAAAAATTAATATCTTCCGTACTTAAATACTTTAAAATAATATCTCTATTTTCTTCTGTTGCATAAGTATAACGTGCTAATTCATCATAATGTTTATTCATAATCACATAACATACAAGAAATAATGTAATTAAACTAGCAATAAACAACATTCGTTTCATTTTCATAGCAACACCTCATCTATTATTATAGCATATTCTTTTTTTGATAGCACTGTTATTTTAGGCTATGTAAACTTATAAAAACCGCATCATAGCGGCTTTTATAAATTTAATTCTTCCATTTTTAATAATTCAACTACAGCCTGTGCTCGTCCTTTCACACCAAGCTTAAGCATAACATTCGATATATGATTACGTACAGTTTTATCCGATATCTTCATCATATCTGCAATTTCTTTCGTACTGTAGTTTTGTATCAGCAGTTCAAACACCTGCTTTTCTCTTTGTGTTAAAATCGTTTGCGTATCCATACCCCCTATGCTCACCTACAATTTATCCTATGCATTACTTTCATTTTGGTCTGTATTATGTAAAACATTATGTATATTTTGAGCAATTTTCATAGGGACAATATGGGCAATTTCTTCAAGTGTAGCTTCTTTTAAGCGTTTTAACGTTTTAAAGTGCTTCCAAATTTCTTTTTTACGCACCTCTCCAATACCTTCTACTTCATCTAAAATTGACTTTGTCATCGCTTTATTTCGAATTCTTTTATGGTAAGAAATCGCAAAACGGTGGACTTCATCTTGGATTTGTGTCAATAAGAAAAATAAAGAACTATCTTTTCGAACCGGTATAATATTTCCATCTTGGTCCATAAGATTCGCTGTTCTGTGGTGATCATCTTTTACAAGTCCACATAAAAGTAGCGGGATATCCAAAGAAGTTAAAATTTCTTTTGCTGCTAAAATTTGTTGTAACCCACCATCTACAAGTAGGAGATCTGGAAATCTTCCTTTTTCTTTTAATAATCGAAAATATCTTCGGTAAACAACTTCTTTCATAGAATCTAAATCACTCACATAAGTTCCAAGGCGAAATAAACGGTAATCCTGCTTTTTAGGCTCTCCATCTTGATAAACTACCATACCACTTACATTAAAGCTCCCTGCAATATGCGAATTATCAAAAATTTCAATACGATGAATTTCTTTCTTTAAAATATTACTTAACTCTTCCATCGCTTCTACTCGACGATGTTCCTTCCGCTCTACTAAATCAAATTTTTGCTTATGCGCATTTTTCGCATTTTCTACTACCATATCAACAAGTTTTAATTTATCCCCACGTATAGGCTGTACAATTTTCGTATCTAAAATATCTTGTAATTGCTCTATTTCATACGTATTTGGTAATAAAATTTCTTGTGGAAGTGGATGATTATTATAATATTGCAAAATAAAAGAAACAAATGCCTCTTCTTCACTTTCATATAAAGGCGTTACTGACAAGGTTCTTTCTAAAAGTTTTCCACCCCGTAAGAAAAAACCTTGAATCGATATATACCCTTTATCAACATAATATCCAAAAACATCACGATCTTTTCGATCTTTAAAATCAATTTGCTGTTTCGCTGTCACATGTTCAATCGCTTGAATCAATTCATGCTTTTCTTGCGCTTTTTCAAACTGTAATTGCATACTTGCTTCTTCCATTTCTTTTCGTAATGTTTCTAGCGTATCTTTAACATCCCCTTTTAAAAACTTTCGAATAGAAAGAGCCATATCCGTATAAACATCTTCTTCTAGTGTATGGATACAAGGTCCTAAACACTGTCCAATATGATAATATAAACATTCTTTTTTAGGCAATGTTTTACATTTACGTAAAGGATATAATCGATTTAATAAAAGCATCGTTTGATAAGCTGCCCCACTATCTGGAAAGGGGCCAAAATATTCTGCCTTTCGATCTTTGGTATTTCTTACTACCTTTAATACAGGAGCTTTTTCTTTTGTTAGCTTAAGATAAGGGTAGGATTTATCATCCATAAACATAATATTGTATGCAGGACTATATTTTTTAATAAAGTTAATTTCTAATAATAGAGCTTCTTTCTCACTTCTTGTCACAATGAATTCAAAATCATCAATTTGAGATACTAGTTTGGTTGTTTTAAAATCATGGGCTCCGACAAAATATTGACGAACACGATTTTTAAGCTTCTTTGCTTTTCCAACATAAATAATATCTCCTGCTTTATTTTTCATTAAATAACAACCAGGAAGAGCTGGCAAAAGAGCCAATTTATCCTGTATTTTATCCATATTAGCCATGTGTTTTCCCTCGTTGTTTTAGGATAACGTTCGTTGCCCCTAAACCACCTTCACCTTGTCCAGCAACATGAAAGCTTTCCACAAGCTTATGCTTCTTTAAATATTTATGAATTCCTGAACGTAATGCTCCTGAACCATTTCCATGAATAATTCGTACACGATATACTTTGGCTAAAAGAGCATTATCTAAATATTTATCAACCACAGCAATCGCCTCCTTCACATACATCCCAATAATATTCAATTCCATGGAAAAAGAAGTTTTTTTAATCGTCGTATAGCCTTTTTCTTTCTTTTTAGAAGATGGCTTTTCCAAAGGTTCCATGTCTTTTAATAAAGCTTTCATCTTTATACCATTCACTAAAATAGTGGCTTGCTCCTTATGCAGAGAAACAATTTCACCATGATAATGGAAAGGTTTTAAATTTACATAATCCCCTATCGAAAAATGATAAATAGCTTGCTCCTTATTTTCGAAAGCTATCGGTTCTAGCTCATCTAATTCTTTTTTTAATGCAATATATTCATGTGGCTTACTATCTTTGGATAATTGTTTTAAATCATCAATAATCGTATCCGCTTGCTCTTTAATCGATTCCATATATTGTTGAGCTTCTATTTGCGCTTTTTCTATCCATGCTTCTTTTTGCTTATGCATTTGCTCTCTTTGCATTTCTAAATCTTTTTGTAATTGGTGAACATTGGCTATTTTTTCTTCTAACTGGTGTTTCAATTCATTATTTTCTTGAATAATGCTTTCTAATTTTTCACTTTGTTCATCCCACTTACTTCTTTGTTTCTCTTTAAAAGCTTTCGCTTCTTCAATAATAGAAGCATCTAATTGAAAACGAGCAGCTATTTCAAATGCATTGGAAGTTCCACTAATCCCTTCTCGATAATGATACGTTGGCTTCATCTCTTCCATATCAAAAGCAACACTTGATAATAATATACTTTCTTGTTGAGAAGCATAATTTTTTAACGCTGAAAAGTGAGTTGTAGCTAGCACCATAGCTTGCTTTTTTCGTAAATATGCTAGTAAAGCAACAGCTAATGCTTCTCCTTCTTTAGGATCTGTTCCTGATCCTAACTCATCCAAAATAACTAATGAGTAATTTGTTACTTTCTTACAAATAAAAGAAAGTTTTGATAAATGAGAAGAAAACGTAGATAACGATTCTTG
>CAMWMY010000031.1 GCA_947175465.1 uncultured Erysipelotrichaceae bacterium
TGATAATATTCATCTCTACTACATCATATTCACGATTATTCATATAATGTGCTATTTTATAAACCTCTTTTTGTTCCTCTTCATTTAATAAAGCGATACGTTGTTTATTTTCTATATGAATATAAAGTTCTTTCTTTTTCTCACTTTTTACTTTCATTCTATCCTCCAACTATTTAACAACGCTTAAACTCCCACTTGCACTTTCTTTTACATGAGAACTATAAAATTCTTTTAAGACGTTAATCAAATATAATGTATCTTTAATTCCTGCTGTTTCATAAGAAGAATGCATTGCTAATTGTGCAAGACCGATATCTACCATATTTACAGAAACTTTTGTAGATGATATATTTCCAAGCGTACTTCCTCCAGCTGCATCAGAGCGGTTGTGGAAATATTGCACTGGAACATTAGCTTTTTCACAGTACCCTTTGAATAAAGCTTCACTTACTGCATCTGTAGTATATTTTTGATTTGCGCTAAACTTGATAACAATTCCTTCGTTCATATATACACAATTTTTTTCATCTGTCTTTTCTGGGTGATTTGGATGAACTGCATGAGCATTATCAGCTGAAATCATAAAGCTTGATGCTATCGCACGATAATATTCTTCTTGTGATTTTCCTAATGCTGTATTTATACGTTGTAAAGTATCGTATAAAAATGTCGAAGCTGCTCCTTGTTTTGTTCCTGATCCTACTTCTTCATTATCAAAGCAACAGTAAACATTAATTGATTTATCTTGAGAGCTATCTAATAATGCTTTTAATGATGAAAAAGCACATTGTAAATCATCTAATCGTGGAGAAGAAATAAATTCTTGATTTGCCCCCCAAATCGATGGGTGTGTTCGATTATATAAATATAGATCACTACCATAAATATCTTCCATAGCAACATTCAATTCTTTTGCCAATAATTGCTTATAAAGATTATCTTTCGTATCTGTACTAAATAAAGGAATCGTATCCACTTGCAAATTATATGCAAAACCATTATTTACTTGTCGATTCATATGAATGGCAACATTGGGAATTAACAATAAATCGCGATCAATATTTACTAAACGTGTCTCATAAGTATTATCTTTTTTGACAATAACTCTTCCTGCAATTGATAAAGGTCTATCTAACCAAGTTGAACATAGCATTCCCCCATACCCTTCTGTATTTAATTTAGTGTATTTTCCTTTTACTTCTAATTCAGCATTTTCTTTTATTTTAAAACAAGGAGAGTCTGAGTGAGATGCAACAATATTAAAACTGTAATCTTCTATCGTCTTTCCAATTTTAAATGCAATAATAGAAGATCCATTACGTACAACATAATAAGATTTTCCTGCTGCTAAAGACCATGATCTACCTTCTAATAATTCTTCAAATCCTGCATTTTCTAATTCTTCTTTCATTGCTTGAATCGCATGAAAACAGCTAGGACTTTTTTGAAGAAAAGCTAATAATTCTTTTGAAACTTTTGTATGCATATTGTATACCTCCTATATTAAATATAGTATATCACATATTCTATCTTATGAACATAATTCCTTTATATAGAATAAAAGAAGCCTATTATTTATATGAATATCTTCATAATCTATAATTTGCTTCTTTTTATAATTTTATATATCTTTGTTTGTTCTCTTCGCAATCATAGGCATAATTAAACCTAATAAAATTAATATAAATGGTGTAAATATATTTGCAAATAATCGGAAGTTAAATTCAGGTGACCACATAGGCATTGTGTCACTTACTGTAGGAATCATCCCGGCAATACAAGCAAAAGCTGTAAATAGGAAACACCATCCTCCTGCAATAATACCAATTGCCTTAGTTTTAGTGAATTTATATTCTGATGAAAACTTTTGTCCAGCTTTCTTCAATGCAATATAAGCTGTAAATACCCATAAATAACGAAGTGGCATACATACAGAGTTTAACTCAATTAGCCAGTCAAACATATCATTTACATTTCCAATTCCTAATGCAGGAATAATAATCAAGATGGATACAAGAATCGTAACTAAGATATATCCATTGATATATACCCCTTTGCTATTTTGTTTTAATAAAGCATTTGGAATATATTTTTTATCTGCATTATCTAATAACATACGTAAAGGTGCATCGATAGATACGATTAACACAGACAATTGCCCAATTGTATTCGATAATGCATAAATAACTAAGAATAGATTTCCTACTCCATAGTATTCTCCTAATTGTTTGAAACAATAGTATGCTCCATTTAAAAGCAAGTCTTGTGGAATATTATCAGAACTGAACATCATTCCCATAGCAATTGTTCCTAAAATAGCTGTTATAGCAACCATCGCTGCTAATGCAATCATCCCTTTAGAAAATCCACGCGCAGGATCTTTCATTTTATTTACATAAGGTGAAATACGCTCACATCCCCCTACAGCGAATACTAAAATAGAAAGTGATGTGAAATAATTTAAATTAAAGTTTGGTGTAAATGTTTTCAAACTCCAATCAATAGAATTTACTTTATCTCCAGCAATTGCAGGTGCTGCCATCATTAAAATAATAAATAATATAGACATAACAAACATTGAAGATCCAGCAATGGTTGCTAAATTTTTCAATGGATTTAATCCACGTGTTGCAATAAAAACAAACACTAAAAATAAACCTAAACAACCAAGTTGTAAAACAAGAGGATCTAAGCTTGTAAAAAATTTACTATCTCCTGTGATAATCCAACTTAAAGCATTTAATGCAGCTTGTGGTTTTTGAGAAATATAAGGCATGTGAACTACCCAATATGTCCATCCCGCATAATATGCCATTTTTGGACTAATCGTTTCATGAATCCAAGAGCTTACTCCACCTCCTGAATTTTTAAATGCAGAACCTAACTCCCCTACCATTAATGCATATGGTATAAAATAGAATGCAAACATTAAAATCCATGTAAATATAGCTTGCAATCCTCCATATTTAGCAAATCCATTTACTACGTTTGCAAATCCCCATACAGAAGCAAATGCCATAAATGCCAGGTTATACCAAAGAATTTTCTTTGAATCTGTCATTAAACGACCTCCTTTTTTTATATATACTATTTTAGTATACAAAATATTATTCTACTATACAATAATAAATTACTATTTTTTACCATTTTTTCACATAATTTACCGTAATTTTATAACTAAAAATAATAATATAAATATATATTTAGGAGCTCTATGGTGCTGCTATTGTATCAACTGTTTGAAATGTATAACCTAAAGCTTTCATATTCTTTATAAATGTATCCATAGCTAAATAATTTCCTTTATTGCTTGGATGTAATAAATAAATTGCTCCATTATGATAATGATCCATCATCGTTTTTAAAACCTCTTCTTTTGATAAATCAGGGCCATAATCATAGAAAGCATGAGACCATGCATACGTACGATATCCTAAATCTTGCATAATTTTCAAAGAACGTAAAGAACTCCCTCCTTTAGGAAAACGAAAAATCTTTTTCATCTCCTGACCTGTAACTTGCATAAATGCTTTTTCTGTTTCTGTAATTTCTAATACAAATTTATCAATATCATTAGCATTCGCTAAAGTAGGCATATCATAATGATGCCACGTATGATTCGCTACTAAATGTCCATTTTCTACTAATTCATTCATAAAATCTGGTTCATTTAAAATATAATTTCGCGTCAAAAAAAAGGTTGCATCTACATCATTATCATCAAGTACTTTAGTAATTTCTTTAATATAGGTAATATCATTTCCACCCTCATCAAAAGTAAGATAAATCACTTTTTCATCAGGACCTTGATGATAAGCATCATATGTGTGAAGTACTTCTTCATCTATCGCCCCTTTTACACGTTCATGATTTTTACTTTTCTCAAACCACCATTCCTCTGCCTTATTATCATAAGAATCATGGTTATAATATAATTTTACGTTAGTAGGATCTTGACAAACATTCACATTTCTTATAATTTCAGAAGTATTTCCTGCACGATCACTCAAAGAATACGTTATTTGATATTCTCCTTGCTTACTCATATCCACATTGCTTTTTATATGAATTTGATCACTGATATCTCCATCATAATTATCCATTCCTTTAACCCCAGGCTCTTCGTATACTGTATTTTCAAAAACACGTATCGAAGTAGGTCCTTGTAACTGAAGGTTAGGTGGTGTAGTATCTACTACTTCTACCTTTCTTGTTACTTGCTTATGATAATCTTTTAAAGAATAAACTACTTCATACGTTCCTGTCTTTGTAATATCTACATTGTTATTAACTTCAATGTATTGGCTATAATCCAAAAAGCGATACCTGGCAATTGCTCCTTGATCATCATAAGGTTGATTTACCTCTACCTTGATATGATCTTCTCCTTTTACTTTTAATAATGGAACAAATAAGCCACTGAAAAATAAAATTTTTATAACACCAATAGCAATACATATGCACAACATAGAAATAAGAGCAACAATAACTCTTTTACACTTTTTACTCACTTCTTTCACCTCTATACAAAATACGCTTTTCATAATAAAAAAATGTATACATAAAAAAATCACTTCCCTAGAAGTATATAAGGGAAATGAATTTTAAGTATGAAATATAAGAGCAAAAGATATAACAAACTTATTTTTTATATTGTTCAATAATCTTTTCAGCACAGCGTAAGCCATCAATAGCTGCCGAAACAATACCTCCTGCATAACCTGCTCCTTCTCCACATGGATATAATCCAATGACATTGGAAGATAACAATGTATCATCTTCTCTTAAAATTCGAATTGGTGAACTAGAGCGTGTTTCAATAGCTGTCATAACAGCACTTTTGGCAAAGCCGGGAATTCTTCTATCAAAATCAAGAATTCCTTCAATTAACGCTTCTGTAATTTCTTTTGGAAATAACTCCTGTAAATTACAATAAGTAACCCCAATAGAATAACTTGGATTAATTTCTTTAAAATGTGTACTAGCTCTATTTTGTAAAAAATCTTCTACTAATTGAGCAGGAGCTTTGTATGTTCCTCCTCCCATATGGAAAGCTTTTTCTTCTAATTGTTCTTGAAACTTCATTCCTGAAAGAGGGTGGGTTCCAAAATCTTGAGGGGATACTTGTACAAGTAAAGCACTATTCGCATTTTCTTGATTGCGTGCATGTTCACTCATTCCATTAACAACAACTTTTTGAAACGAAGAAGAACTAGGCACAACAGTTCCTCCAGGGCACATACAAAAAGTATAAACTCCTCTTCCATTTTGGGCTTTATGTACGAAACGATATTCTGCAGCTCCTAATCTAGGATGGCCTGCAAATTTCTTAAATTGAGCTTGATCAATAAAACTTTGCTTATGTTCAATTCTAGCTCCAATAGCAAAAGCCTTAGCTTGCATATTGACCTTTTTTTCGTACAACTTCATAAAAGTTTCACGCGCACTATGACCAATCGCTAAGATTACTTGTTCACATGGATACCATGTATCATTTACATGAATAGAACATATTTTATCCCCTTTTATTTCAAAATCATCTACCATAGATTCAAAATGAACTTCTCCACCAAGTGAAATAATTTCTTCTCTTATACGTTTCACAATCCCTCGTAAAAGGTCGGTTCCAATATGTGGATGTGCTTCATATAAAATTTCTTTTGGAGCACCAAAACGTACAAATTCTTCTAATACTTTTCTTGAGCGTAAATCTTTTACCCGCGTTGTAAGCTTTCCATCTGAAAAAGTTCCCGCGCCTCCTTCTCCAAATTGCACATTACTAGATGGATTTAATATACCTTTTTCCCAAAAATCTTGTACACTTTGAAAACGTTTATCTACACATTCTCCACGTTCAAAAACAATTGGGCAATACCCCATCTGTGCTAATAAAAGAGCTGCAAAAATTCCCGCTGGTCCAAACCCAATCACAATAGGACGGTGCTTTAACTCTTTCTCTCCACATACAGGAAATTGATATTCTAAAAGAGGAGTTAAAGAAATATCTTTCATCCCTTTTTTTAAAATTTTTTGTTCATCGACTACTTCACAATCTACACAATAATTAAAATATACTTGACTTTGATCTCTTGCATCAATACTTTCTTTAAAAATATAATAATTTATTAATTCTTGTTCTTTAATTTTAAGTTTCTTTAATATTACCTTTCTTAATTGCTGTATTGGCTGATCAATCGATAGTTTACATTGATGAATTCTAATCATATGATCTCTCCTTTTACTATAAAAATATATTTAAAAATAGCTAATACCTTAGCTATTCCTTTCTTATTTATAAATTCTTGGCACTCTAGCGCTAATACGACATACCATTTCATTATTAATCGTATCAGCTAATTTTGATAATTGATCAATTCCAAGAAAGCGGCTACCATCTTGTCCAAAAAGAGTGACAATATCTCCTTCTTGTACATCTGGAATATGTGTAACATCAATCATCAGTTGATCCATACATATATTCCCTACAATCAAAGCCTCTTCTCCTTTAATTAGTACTTTTGCCCCAAGATTTGAAATATTGCGAGGAATTCCATCGGCATATCCTATACTAATAGTAGCAATTTTTCTTTTTTGGGCGCAAATATAATGCCTACCATAACTAACACTACTTCCTGGATCAAGCCATTTAACCAATGAAACATTAGCCTTCAATGACATAATCGGTAAAAGATTAGGATGTGTTATCGTTTTTATATCACAATGGCTATAAATACCTAAAAACAATAAACCAGGGCGAACATAATCATACTCTAAATCTGGAAAATTTAAAATACCATAGCTATTTTGTAAATGAACTACTCCAGGATGAATACCTTCTTCTTTAATTTCATGAAGAACTTGATTAAAAAGTTTAATCTGTTGATGCGTAAAAGAAAGATCTTCTTGTTTTTCAAGACTATCCGATACAGCAAAATGAGAAAAAATCCCTTCTACTTTCACATGATGAAAACTATATAATTTTTTAATATCCTGAATCATCCATTTATTTTCAACACATGAAATTCCTAATCTTGACATCCCCGTATCTACTTTAATATGTGCCTTTATTTGCACATTGTTTGCTTTTCCATATTGTTCTAATTTATTAGCATATTCTACACTCATTAAAGTTTGTATCAAATCAAAACGATGTAAATAGTGAAAATGCTCAATAGGAGTATAGCCTAAAATTAATATTTTTTCACGGATTCCACCTGTACGTAGTTGAAGTGCTTCATCCACACTGGATACTCCAAAAAAATCAACACCACATTTCACTAGTTCTTGAGCAATTGTGACATCACCATGCCCATAGGCATTGGCTTTTACAATTCCCATAACCTTGGTTTTTTTAGGAATTAATTTACGAATCTCTTCCATATTATGATGTACTTTCTTTAAGTCTATTTCTACCCATGCTCGACTACTACAGTTCATCATGAAAAACACACCCTTCTTTTAATTTTCTAATGCGAATGCGATCAATGCGTCAATTAAATCTGCAAAAGATACTCCTACTTCTTTCATCATACTTGGATAACGTGAAGTTGCAGTAAAACCTGGAATTGTATTGACTTCATTAAGAATAATTTCTTCCTTAGGAGTTACAAACATATCGATTCTTGCCAATCCTTTACAATTTAATGCACGATATACTTTTTGTGCAATTTCTTGTGCTTCTTTGATAAGCTCTTTTGAAATACGTGCTGGACAATGAATACAAGAATTTAACATTTCATATTTTCCTTGGTAATCAAAAAAGGCTGCCGAAGTTTCAACTTCATCTACACTTCCAACAGTTAAAGTTTGATTTCCCATGATTGAACATCCAATTTCAAAACCTTCAATCGTTTTTTCTAAAATAACTTTTCCTTTTCCATCGTGTAAAAAAGCATCTTCTAATCCTTGTATGAATTCTTCTAATGTTTGAATTTTACTAATCCCAAAACTACTTCCAGCATTCGCTGGTTTTATAAAAATAGGAAGTCCTAATTCTTGTTTTGCATGTTCAAATAAAGCATTATAATCCATCTTTGGTTGTTGGTAAACACAAAGATAAGGAGAACATACAATGTTCGCATTTTCACATACAATATGCGTCATTTCTTTATCCATACAAATACTAGAACTCATATGTCCACATCCAACATAAGGGATACCTATTAATTCAAATAGTCCTTGTATTGTCCCATCCTCTCCATTTTTACCATGTAAAATTGGAAAAATACAATCTACTTCTATTAACTCATAGCTTCCATCTTTTTTTAACTTTAAAAATCCTTTATAAGCTTTTGAACTTGATAAGGTAACTTCTTCACAGCTTTCATGTTGCCACCATGTATCATCTTCAATAGATGCTATATCTCCATTATAAGTATACCATTTTCCTTCTCTTGTTATTCCTATACATACAATATCATATTTAGATGCATGAATACTATGCAAAAAAGACCCTGTACTATGTAAAGAAACAGGATATTCACTTGATTCTCCACCAAAAATAACAGCTAATTTTATTTTTTTCATCTTTACACCTCTTTTAACCCTTCAATAATTTGTTCCATTTGTAAGCCACGACTTCCTTTTATAAGTATCATACAAGCTTTTAAACGATAAGGCTTTAAATACGATATCAACTCTTGCTTATCTACAAAATGGCGAATATATGCATTTTTGATCATCTGATTAGCACCTTGTGTTATATAGCGTGCCATATCACCAAAAGTTAATACTTCATCTATTTTATACTGAGAAAGTTGTTTCCCTAAAGTATAATGGATCGTATCACTTTGTGGCCCTAAATCTAGCATATCTGCTAATACTACTATTTTATAAGGAGCTTGTAAACTCTCCATAGTATCTAAGGCTGCGATAACACTTTGCGGATTAGCCTTATAAGTATCATTTAAAATTTGACAATTTCCTATACATAATAATTCATTACGCATACCCGTCTTTTCAATATGTAATAATCCTTGCGCGATAGCTTCTTCTTTGACACCTAACTCTTTCGCTGCAATGATTGCTGCTAAAGCATTAATTGCTTGATGTTTTCCTAACATGTCCATTTGAAAGCTAAGCTTACTTCCATTTACGCTAAAATTTAACCCTTGCGATGTCTGAGAAAGAGAATGAACAAACATATCATTACTTCTTTTTTCTCCAAACGTTTTAATACGAATACTTCCTTTAATTTGCTCACGTATAACAGCATCTTGTAGCAATTTTTGATCACCATAATATATAAATAATCCATGAGGGTTCATTCCATGAATAATTTCTAATTTTGCCTTTGCAACATTTTCTAAAGTTTGCAAGTTTTCTAAATGAGCCGTTCCAATATTCGTTACAATGGCAATATCTGGTTTTACTAAATGCGTTAATAAATCCATCTCTCCAAGATTTTCCATTCCCATCTCAATCACAGCTACTTGTGTTTGCTCACTAAGTGATAATAAAGTAAGAGGTACTCCAATTTCATTATTAAAATTTCCTAATGTTTTTTGTGTAATATAGGTTTGGGATAAAATTGAGGCTAATATATCTTTAGTGCTTGTTTTTCCATTGCTTCCTGTAATTCCTACAATTTTCAATGATAATTGAGAGCGATATATAGCTGATAATGTTTGTAAACCTACTAAGGTATCTTTTACTAGAATAACTGTAATTTCTGTAGGAGGATTGGGTTCATCTTCATTCCATAAAGTAGCTACTGCCCCATTTTCAATCGCTTGTGCAACATAATGGTGCCCATTATAACGATTTCCTTTAATAGGAATAAATAAATTACCCTGTACAACTTTACGAGAATCTATACATACCCCTTTAATTTTTTGTTCAATATTATTATTTTCGATATATTTAGCATCTAACATCTGAATAATCGCGTCTATAGAACGTATAATCATAGATTCATCCCTTTCATCATAAAATTATTATAACATAAGCTTTTTGCTTATCCTATGGAATTCATAAATTTACAAACATATCTATGAACTCCTATATTTTTTCATAACTGTTCTTTTATTTACTTATTAATTTATTAATATTTTTTAACTGTATAGAAATCGTTCCATCACTTGCTGTTGAAAACTCAATATATTCTTTACTATCCATAAAGTGAATAGGAACATTGATTTCAATTCCATTATCTGCTTTTATTTTCTGCATTTTTTCTGCTTTAGTAGTTTTTCCATGCTCCATAGAAATCGTATCAATCCCACTTTTTAAAAGCTCTTCCTTAAACTCTGTTTTGATCATTGGCTGATTTTCAAATAAAATCGATGCTACGGTATCTGTTTCAAGATCAGTATTTGATTCAACACTTTCTACAATTAATTGTTTCATCTTCGGTAATATTTTCATATCATCGAGCTCATATTTTTCTGCTATAGCTTTACATGCTTGTTGAACAGCTTTGGTACCCTCTTTAAAAGAAGGCTTTGTCTCACATTCTAAAATATAGTTTGTATATAAAAGACAAGTTTCTCCTTCTATTTCTACTGATGATTCAATAACTCCTATTTGTAAATCTGATAACTCTATCGTTATAGCAT
>CAMWMY010000032.1 GCA_947175465.1 uncultured Erysipelotrichaceae bacterium
ATTTATAACAATTTTATAGGATATAGAAAAGAAGTTTTACATCGCTAAGAAAAGAAGATAGAATTTTGGGAAATTAAAAAGGAAAAATGTGAAAAAAAGATGAATTTATATATATACAAAATGTAAGAAAAAAGGTATAATAGTGGGGGAAAGTAGTAAAAAGTGGTAGAAAGTGGGTGATAATTATGTTTATCGGTGAATATGCGCATAATATTGATAAAAAAGGGCGTATGATTATTCCAGCAAAATTCCGTGAGGAATTAGGAGACATGATTATCGTCACACGTGGACTTGATGGCTGCTTGAATATATATACGAAACAGCAATGGGCATTGATTTATGAACAATTGCAAAAGCTTCCTAGTACAAGAAAAGATGCACGTATGTTTGTTCGTATGATGACTTCGAAGGCTGCTGAATGTGAGTTTGATAGTCAAGGAAGAATATTGATACCCGCTTCTCTTGTGAGTATGGCACAGCTTGTTAAAGAGTGTGTTGTGGTAGGAGCAGGAAATCATTTAGAAATTTGGTCAAAAGAGAATTGGGAGCCAATGGATGAAATGATGGATACTTCTTTTGAAGATTTAGCAGAAAATTTAACGGAGTTTTTATTATGATGAAGCATTATAGTGTTTTATTAGCAGAGTGTATCGAAGGTTTACATATACAAGAAAATGGTATTTATGTAGATGGAACACTAGGAAGAGGTGGACATAGTAAGGCCATCTTAAATAACTTAGTGAATGGCCATTTATACGCTTTTGATCGCGATATGGATGCGATTGAAGAATCAAAGCAATATTTAGAGAAGATGAGTGAAAAGGTGACTTTTGTACATACGAATTTCTCTAATATAAAAGAGCGATTACATAGCTTTGGAGTGAAAGAAATCGATGGTTTATTATTAGATCTAGGTGTATCTTCTCCTCAATTTGATGAAGCTCATCGTGGATTTAGTTATCGCTTTGATGCTTATTTAGATATGCGTATGGATCAAAGTCAGTCGTTAACAGCATATGAGATTATTAACACGTATTCCTATCATGACTTAGTACGCATTATGTATCAGTATGGGGAAGAAAGTTATGCAAAGCAAATTGCAAGAAAGATTGAACAAAGAAGAGAGATAAAGCCTATTTGTACAACATTTGAGTTAGTAGATATTATTAAATCCGCACTTCCTACAAAAGTGCTGAATCGTAAAGGACACCCTGCGAAAAAAGTATTTCAAGCCATTCGCATTGCCGTCAATAACGAACTTGAAGAATTACAAAAAGCACTTGAGGATGCTTTATCGATCTTAAAAATAGGTGGACGTATTTGTGTTATCAGCTTTCAATCTTTAGAAGATAAAATTGTAAAAGAAATCTTTCATAAGGTGAGTCGTAATGAAAAGGTAGATAAAAGAATTCCATTACTACCAAATGAAGTGGTAACACCACCTTATAAAATGATAACGAAAAAGCCTATTGTAGCGTTGGAAAAAGAATTAATGGAAAATCGTCGTTCGCATTCAGCGAAGTTGAGAATTATTGAAAGGGTAAGGTAGAAATTATGGCAAAGCTGGTAAAAAGAAAGAGGAAAATTCGTATGGAAGGAATAGCAACATTGTTTTTAGCTTTGTCTATTTGTTTGTATTTTATAGCAATGTTTGGTGTAAAATCTTATAATATTACGTTGGCAAAACAATCACAGGCTTTAGAAAGCGAGCAATCTGCAATAAAAGAAGCAGTAAGTACGATGGAACTAGAAGTAAAAGAGCTACAAAATCGTGACCGCATTGTATCAATTGCACAGGAAGATGGGATTACAACAAATCAAAATCAAGTTTCTATCATTCCTAAAGAAGAAGAATAATTCAAGGGGTAATAATAAATGAATCCAAAAAGATCAAATCGTACCATTGCACAAATATTGATTATTTTAGGGGTTGTTGGATCTTTAATGATTGCGAATATTCTTTTTACGATGATTACGCAAACACATCTTCGTAGTAATACCAACATTTTACAGTTTAGAAAAGGCGATGATATTAAGCAAAGTGTTATTCAAGCATCCAGAGGTTATATTAGAGATAAAAATGGTGAAATCATTGCGCAGGATATTGATAGTTATACAATCTATGCGATTTTAGATGAAAACCGCAAAGGAATTAATGATGAGCCAGCTTATGTTGTGAATTTAGAAGATACAGCTATTGCACTTGCCCCAAAATTAGATATGGATGCAGCAGAAATTTTAGAATATTTGAAAACTGGAAAACAAAATAATGCGTATCAAACTGAATTTGGATTAAAAGGGAAGCAATTATCCGCAAGTGTAAAAGAAAGTATTGTTGCTTTAGGATTGCCTGGAATCGAGTTTACAAAAAATGTTCAACGTGTTTATCCAAGCAGTAAGTTTGCTTCTCATTTAATAGGTTTTGCCACTTATGATGAAACACAAAACCGTATCGTTGGAAAAATGGGTGTGGAAGAAGTCCTTGATGAATATTTGGTAGGTACAAATGGAAAAGAGGTTTATGCTCAAGATGCTAATGGAAATATATTACCAGGTACTAAGCATATCGAAGAGCCAGCTGTTAATGGAAATGATGTTTATCTTACAATAGATAAAAATATTCAATTAGCGTTAGAAAATGCACTTTCTTATACGATGAATAATTTTAATGCTACAAAAGCGTGGGGAGTTATCATGGAAGTGGAAACAGGAAAGATTTTAGGTTGGTCCTCTTATCCGACTTTTGATTTAAATGAGCGTGATATTCAAGATTATGTAAATATACCAAGCGCTTATCAATTTGAGCCTGGATCAGTTATGAAAGCTTTTACGTATGCTGCTGCTGTTGATCAAGGAGTATATCCATATGATAAAACTTTTTATGCTGATAAGTTTCATGTGGGGTATGATGCAGAAGCAGATAAAATAGTACGTTTGTGGCAAAAGGATAATTCGATTGGTACAATTAATGATGCAGAATCCAAAAATTATGGAACGATTAGTTTCGATGAAGGGTTTATGCGTTCTAGTAATGTAGCTATTTGTGAATTATTAGCAAATTATTTAAATCCTTCTGTATTTGAAGAATATCTTGATCGATTTGGCTTTTTTAAAGCCGTAGGTACGTATGGATTAAATGAAGGAATTGGTGTTAAAAACTTTACTTATCCTATGGAAAAGCTAGCTACTGGTTTTGGACAAGGGTCGAGTGTTACTACCCTTCAATTAATGCAAGCATATAGCGCGATTTTTAATGATGGAAAGATGGTAAAACCTTATTATATTGATCGTATTGTTAATGCTAATAATGGCCAAGTAGTTAAGCAGTTTGAATCTGAAGTTGTGGGACAACCAATTTCAGAGGAAACAAGTAAATTTATGCGCACGCTTATGCAAAGTGTTGTGGAAAACGAAATAGGGACAGCCAATTATCGATACTATATGGAAGATGTATCAATGATTGCAAAGACAGGGACAGCGGAAATAGCACAAAATGGAGTATATGGGAAATCTTATTATCTTAACTCTGTTATGGCAGCAGCCCCTGCAGAAGATCCTAAAATTATGGTTTATTATGCATTTGAAAGTACTGATATTAAATTGTTTAGCGGAGATCCTTTCAAACAAGTAATGAAAGAAGCCTTAGTAGCTATGAATTTAGCTAAAAATGAATCACTAGAAAGCAACCAAGTAACTTATAATGAATTTAAAGAATATGAAATGCCAAGTCTTATAAATCACTCTAATGAGTATGTAGTTGAAAAGTTGAGAGATTATAATGTAAATCGTGTTGTCATTGGAGATGGGAAAAGCATTATAAAGCAATTTCCAGAGGCAGGTACAACAATACAAACAGGCCAAAATATCTTTTTAGTGACGGATGGAGCTTCCATTACGATGCCAAATATGAGTGGATGGACAAGGAAAGATGTAATAACTTTTTGGAATTTGACTGGAATTGCCATTCGTATGGAAGGCTTTGGTAGTGTAAAAACGCAAAGTGTTCGTGAAGGAGAAGCCATCGATAAATATACTGAAATTGTGGTTACTTTAGAATAGGACTTGAATTATCATATTCAAGTTCTTTTTCTTTTGTGGGATAACATAGACTACAATAGAGGTGAGTGTATGGTACGTGGGAAAGTGAAAAAAAGAATTCAAATCATTTTTATATGCTGTTGTGTTATTTTCTCATTGATATTAGGAAAATTAGCATATGAGCAGATTTTTAATCATGATAATATCTTAGATAAAGCATTGGCATTATGGGAAAGAGATTTTACAGTCGCAGGTCTTCGTGGATCGATTGTGGATAAAAATGGTGAAATATTAGCACATGATATTCCCTCTACCTCGGTTATGGTTGTGCCAGCTCAAATTCAAGATGCAGAAGTGACTGCACAAGCTTTAAGTGATGTTTTAGAGGCAGATAAAGATAAAATATTAGAAACAATTACTAAGCGTGTAAGTACGCAAAAAATTCAGCCAGAAGGTAGATTAATTAGCGATGATAAAGCTAAACTATTAGAAGAAATGGATTTAGCTGGTGTATATTTAGTACAAGATTCTTTAAGAAATTATCCTAATAATAATTATTTGGCTCAAGTACTAGGCTTTACAGGAATTGATAATCAAGGGTTAGCTGGTTTAGAGTTACAATACGATGATATTTTAAGTGCCAAAAGTGGAAGTTTAAATATTCCATTTGATGCGAAAGGACATAATGTAGAACTATATAGTGAAAGTTTTGATGCTCCAGGGCAAGGAATGAATGTAATGTTAACAATTGATAGTGAAATCCAAAATATTGTAGAACGTGAAATGAATAATTTGATGGAGCGTTATAAGCCCAAAAGTGCATTGGCTCTAGCAATGAATCCTAAAACAGGAGAAATTTTAGCTATGGTTTCTAAGCCTGATTTTGACCCTAATAATTATCAAAATTATTCAAGTGATATTATTAATCGTAATTTGCCTATTTGGATGAGTTATGAACCTGGTTCCACTTTTAAGAGTGTTACTTTTTCAGCTGGTTTAGAATTAGGGTTATTTGATATGTTTCAAGATACTTACTATGATAGAGGATATGAAATGGTAGCAGGAGCCCGCATTAAATCATGGAGAGCTGGAGGACATGGTTTACAAACCTTTTTGCAAGTTTTAGAAAATTCATCGAACCCAGGATTTGTGGAGATTGGACGTCGTTTAGGACTTGATAATTTATATTCTTATGTCACTAATTTTGGCTTTGGTTCTAAAACAGGCGTTGATTTACCAGGAGAGAGTACAGGAATTATGTTTAAGAAAGAAGAGATGGGGGAAGTAGAACAGGCAACAGTAGCTTTTGGACAAGGATTATCGACAACACCGATTCAATTAGTGACAGCTTTTAGTGCGATTGTTAATGGGGGAATTTTATATAAGCCATACATTACCAAAGCAATTTTAGATCCTATTACACAAGATCCTATTCTTGAATATCAACCAACACAACAACGACGTGTGATTTCGCAGGAAACAAGTGATAAAATGCGATATGCATTAGAAAGTGTAGTTGCTAATGGAGGAGGAAAAAATGCTTATATTGAAGGATATAAAATAGGTGGAAAGACGGGAACTGCACAAAAAGCTGAAAATGGAGCTTATTTGAGCAATGAATATATCCTTTCTTTTTTATCCGCTGCACCTATGGATGATCCACAAATCGTATTATATATTGCAGCAGATAGCCCCCAAAATGATGTTCAATATGGTGGAACAGTGGTTGCACCTGTTGTACGAGCATGTTATGAAGATATTTTGCCTTATTTGAATGTGAAAAAAGCAGAGGAACAAATTCCTAAAAAAACAACTTGGCTTGATCCTAAAACAGTACGAGTGAATGACTTTGTTGGTCTTTCAATGGAAGAAGTAAAGCAAGAAGGGTTAACATTTGAGTTTATTGGAGAAGGTGATCAAGTAGTTGATCAGATGCCAGAAGCAAATACAGTATTGAATGAAGGAGGAAAGGTGTGGATTTATCTTGGGAAAGATGAATTTGAATAAATTGTTAAGTCATGTTGGAATCGCATGTGATGATCCAAGATGGATATTGGGGATGAGCGATGATACCAGGGATTTAAAACAAGATTGGTTGTTTATTTGTTGGAAAGGGGAAGTGCATAAACAATATCAGTATATACAAGAAGCTTTAAAGAAAGGTGCTATTGTATTATGCGATGAACAAATAAAAGTCGACAATGTATATAAAAGCAAACATTTAGAAAGTATAAAAAATCAATTAGTCGATCTTTTTTATCAGCCATATCACGGTTGTTTAATCGCAGTAACAGGTACAAATGGAAAAAGTAGTGTGACGCATATTTTGAAACAGATGTTAGAAATGCAAAAGCAAAGCGTTATGACGATAGGAACAGGTCAAATAGTTTATGAACAAAAACACGTTGAAATTCAAAATACGACTCCATCGATGTTTGTGTTAGCCCAATATTTGGAGATTGCAGAACAAGCACATATTCCTTTTGTCATTATGGAAGTATCTTCTCATGGAATTGATCAACAGCGTATTCTTCATCTACGTTTTGATATTATTATTTATACGAATATTACACAAGATCATTTAGATTATCACTTGACACGAACACATTATCAATATACAAAATACAAGTTACGTTTTTATTTAAAAAAACACGGTATTATTATTTTAAACCATGATGATATACACTTACAGGAATTGTATCATTTAACAGAGCACCCATGCATTAGCATTGGTGCAATACAAGCTCATTTTCCTATTCAAAATATTGTGTTAGAAGAACAATTGAGCTCTTTTGATATCCATGGTTATCATTTTCAAACATCTTTATTAAGTATAGCCAATGTATACAATATTACAGAAGCAATAGCTGTTTGTCGTCATCTTGGAATATCTTATGAAGAATGTGTAAACATGGTGAAAGCTTTAAAACCAGTAGAAGGAAGATTAATTTGCTTGCCTCATAAAGAGTATACTGTCTGGATTGATTATGCGCATACGTTCGAAGCGGTAAAAAAGCTTGTGGAATTTGCGCATTCTGTTGGTAAAGGGCGTGTGATTATCGTTGTTGGTTGTGGTGGGGATCGTGAACATGAAAAAAGAAAGCAAATAGGGGAATATTGTGCTAAAATGTGTGATGTTGCTATTTTTACGACCGATAATCCACGAAGTGAAAAAGCTCACCATATTTTACAAGAAATGCTTGTAGAAGGTTTAGCATATGTAGTCATTGAAAATCGTTATTATGCAATAAAACATGCTATTAACATTGCTCAAAAAAATGATATAATAATAATCGCTGGAAAAGGGGATGAAAGAACCCAAAATATTTGTGGGACACTTTATCCTTTCCATGATGAAAGTTGCGTGTATGAACTCTGGAAGAGGGAGGAATCATTGTGAACATACAATATTTACTTGCATTTGGAATAAGCTTATTGGCTACTTTACTTACGATGCCAATTCTTATTCCTTATTTACATAAGATTAAATTTGGACAAAGTATTCGAAAAGAGGGGCCACAGTCACATATGATGAAAACAGGAACACCGACAATGGGAGGAATTGTTTTTGTTCTCATTCCTATTTTGGTTATGGTCTTTCTTCGCCCATCATCTTTGAGTTCAATGAATATGCTTATTGTTATTTTTGCTTATTTAGGATATTCACTAATTGGATTTATCGACGATTTCATTATTGTTGTGAAGAAAAATAATGAAGGGCTAAAACCATCACATAAATTTTTATTACAATCAGTGCTTGCTATTATTTTTTATTTTATGTATATTCAAACATCATCTACAAGCATTGAAATTCCAATTTTACACATGTATCTTGAATTAGACTTTTTATATTTCTTTTTGATTTTTATTATGTTTACAGCCGAATCTAATGCAGTTAATTTAACGGATGGTTTGGATGGGTTATGTGCTGGAACTTCTTTAATAGCAATCTTTCCTTTTATCTTATTTGCTTTATTTCAAGAACAATATGATTTGGCTATTTTTTTACTAGCAGTAAGTGGTTCTTTGCTTGGATATTTAAAGTTCAACTTACACCCAGCTAAAATTTTTATGGGAGATACAGGTTCTTTAGCAATTGGAGGACTTTTAGCTGCTAGTGCGATGATTTTGAAAAAAGAAGTTTTACTTGTTTTTATTGGAGCTGTTTTTGTAATTGAACTTTTAAGTGTTGTTATACAGGTTATTTCTTTTAAAACAAGAGGAAAGCGTGTCTTTAAAATGGCGCCGATTCATCATCATTTTGAGTTAAGTGGATTAAAAGAAACACAAGTCGTGATTTTATTTTGGTCTATAGGGCTTATCTTTGCTATTTTAGGGTTATGGATAGGAGTGCTTTAATATGAAGCAGGTTTTAGTTATTGGAGCTGCAAGAAGTGGGATTGCGGCAGCTAAATTATTACAGCGTCACGGCTATCATGTGACAATCACAGATCAAAAAGAAATACCAGAAAAAGAACAATTAAAAGAAAAGGGAATTGAAGTATATGATCAAGGACATCCTGATATATTAAAAACAATTCATTGGGACTTTATTGTGAAAAATCCAGGAATTCCTTATCATGTACCTTTTATTCATCATTTTGTACAACAAAAAGTAAATATCATTACAGAAATTGAACTTGCTTATCGCTATGGAAAATACTTACGCTATGGAGCAATTACAGGAACAAATGGAAAAACAACGATTACATCGATGTTATATGCGATGTTAAAGAAAAAAGGAGAGGCTATTGCAGCTGGAAATATTGGGCTTCCTTTAAGTGAATATGTTTATGAGCATGAAGATATTTCTTGTGATGTCGCTTTAGAATTAAGTAATTTTCAATTATTGGGAATTGATACTTTTACACCACAAGTTAGTGTTGTATGTAATTTAGCACCTGATCACTTAGATTATATGAAGGATGTAGATGCATACTACGAAAGTAAAATGCGCATTTATAAAAATTGTACCAAGGAGCATTTCTTTTTACGAAATGTAGATGATCCACTCATTATGCGCTATGCTCAAAATATACCATGCTCGATTCTTGATTTTTCACTAGTACGTCAAGATGTTGATGTGTATCGAAAAAATGGTGTTGTATATTTTAAAGACATACCTTTATTTCAAGAAGCACAGCTTAAAATCGTAGGAGAATACAATCTTAGCAATGCCATGATTGCAGCTTGCATGGCTTATATTTTAGGGGTTAGCCTTACGCACATTCAAGAAGTAATTGCTACGTTTGCACCGATTGAACATCGTTTAGAATATGTTGGTGAAAAGCAAGGCGTGCGCTTTTACAACGATAGTAAAGCAACGAATCCCCATGCAACGGCTGCGGCTTTAGCGGCTTTCCATCAAAAAATTATTTTATTAGCTGGAGGCTATGATAAAGGAATTTCCTTTGATGAATTAAATGTTTATGATAAAGGAATCAAACATTGTTTTAGCTTTGGGCAAACCAAAGATCAATTTTCTTCTGTCTTTTCTCATGTAACGATAAATGATACCCTACAAACAGCTTTACAAAAGGCAATAGAGATGGCTAAAGAAGGAGATTGTATTTTATTATCACCTGCTTGTGCAAGCTATGATCAATTTCATAGTTATGAAGAAAGAGGAAAGATCTTTAAAGAGCTTGTAAAACAGTATTTAAACAAACAATAGTTTCTTTTCTTTTAAGGGATAAAATGATAGGATAAAAAATAAGGAGTGATTTCATGGACTTTTTAGAAGTTATAAAAGCGTTTATACAAGGAATTGTACAAGGGATTACCGAATGGTTGCCCATTAGTAGTACAGGACATTTAATTATAGTTGATCAACTTTGGCCAATGAAAGACCCTGCTTTTTTTGAGATGTTTAAAGTTGTTATACAATTTGGGTCAATTTTAGCGGTATGTGTATTGTTTTTTCATAAATTGAATCCCTTTTCTCCTAAAAAAACAGCAGATGATAAAAAGCAAACTTTTTCTTTGTGGGGAAAAGTAATTATTGGGATTTTACCAGCGATGGTAATGGGGCTTTTATTTGATGACCTCATTGAGAGTAAATTATCGATGCCCTATGTTATTTCCATTACCTTAATTGTTTATGGTATTTTGTTTATTCTTATGGAACGTAAAAAACGTATTTCAAGTATGGATACTTTAGAACAATTAAATTATAAAACAGCTTTTCTAATAGGGTGTTTTCAAGTATTAGCTCTTATTCCAGGAACATCACGATCAGGAGCTACTATTTTAGGAGGAGTGCTTTTAGGGTGTTCGCGTTATGTAGCAAGTGAATTTTCATTTTTCTTAGCAGTGCCTGTGATGTTTGGGGCATCTGCACTAAAAGTTTTAAAGTTTGGATTTGCCTTTACCTTTGAACAAATTATTGTATTACTTGTAGGAATGAGTGTTTCCTTTTTTGTGTCGATTTTAGCTATCCGCTTATTATTAGGATACATTCGTAAACATGATTTCAAGGTTTTTGGATATTAC
>CAMWMY010000033.1 GCA_947175465.1 uncultured Erysipelotrichaceae bacterium
CGCAGTTTTACAAGTATTTGATAAATTAACAAAATAAGCATACGATATTTGTTACATTAGAAAGAAGAGATACTTTTGTAGAAGTTGCTCTTCTTTTTCAAATTTATAAGTTATGTTTTATATACGTATAAATTAGAAAATAAGAAGAAAGATATAGCTATATGTTAGGATATAAAATATTCTCTTCTAAACGAGTGAAAAAAACTTAGAAAATTAGGAATCTTATAAGGGAATGTCTTTTCATATGAAGAGGAGTATGTTATACTAACATTGTTAAAAAAATAGCAAGGAGGATTATAAAATGCCATATATTATTGATGTACTTGCACGTGAAATTCTTGACTCACGTGGAAACCCTACTGTAGAAGTAGAAATTCAAACAGATTCTGGAGCATTTGGACGTGCTATGGTTCCAAGTGGAGCTTCTACTGGAGAACGTGAAGCTTTAGAATTACGTGATGGTGATAAAAGCCGTTATTTAGGAAAAGGAACACTTACAGCTGTTAAAAATGTAAACGAAGTATTAAGAAGTGTTGTATTAGGAATGGATGTTACTGACCAAGCAGCAATTGACCAAGCGTTAATTGAAGCGGATGGTACAAAAGATAAATCAAAATATGGTGCAAATGCCATTTTAGGTGTTTCTTTAGCAGTTGCACATGCTGCAGCTGATTACTATGGATTACCATTATACCGTTACTTAGGTGGAATTAATGCAAAAACATTACCAGTACCTATGATGAACGTATTAAACGGTGGTAGCCATGCAGATTCTAGTGTAGACTTCCAAGAATTCATGATTATGCCAGTAGGTGCATGTTGTGTAAGAGAAGCTATCCGTATGGGAGCTGAAGTTTTCCACAACCTTAAAAAAGTATTAAAAGCAAAAGGACATGTAACTGCTGTTGGAGATGAAGGTGGATTTGCTCCTAACTTAGAAAACAATGAAGCTCCATTAAAAGCAATTATGGAAGCAATTGAAGCTGCTGGATACGTAGCTGGAAAAGATATTTGTATCGCAATGGATGTTGCTGCTTCTGAATTCTACAACACAGAAACAAAATTATATGAATTGAAAAAATCAGGACAAGGTACAAAAACAACTGATGAAATGATCGAATGGTATGTTGAATTAGTAGAAAAATACCCAATTATTTCTATTGAAGATGGTCTTGGTGAAAGAGACTGGGATGGATGGAAGAAGTTAACAGAAAAACTTGGTAAGAAAATTCAAATCGTTGGAGATGACTTATTTGTAACAAATACAGCTATCTTACAAGAAGGAATTGAAAAAGATACTGCAAACTCTATCTTAATCAAAGTAAACCAAATCGGTACATTAACTGAAACATTCGATGCAATGGAATTAGCGAAAAAACACGGATATACAGCTGTTATTTCTCACCGTTCAGGAGAAACAGAAGATACTACAATTTCTGATATTGCTGTGGCATTCAATGCTGGACAAATTAAAACAGGTTCTTTATCTAGAACAGACCGTATTGCAAAATACAACCAATTAATCCGTATTGAAGAAGAATTAGGAAATGTTGCAGTATATCCTGGAACTTCAGCATTTTATAACATATACAAAAAATAATATCATTTAAGAATACGGCCTAGAATATAGGCTGTATTTTTTTGTAAAAAGGAAAAAATATAGGAGCTATTTAGGATAAAAGTGAGAAAAGATAAGCAAGGAAATACTATATACTTTGCTAGATATATCAAGAAATGATTGTAATTCATAGTATTGTTTGGTATAATAACACAGTGATGTAAAAGAAAGGAGGATTATTATGAGCTTTTTAGACATTTTATTAATGGTAGTAGCAGTCTTTTTGATAATACTCTCCTTATTACAAAGTGGTAAATCAGATGGATTAAGTGGTGCATTTACTGGGGGAGAAGGGCTAAACTTATTTGCTAATGTAAAAGAACGTGGTCCTGAGAAGGTCATTGCTAATTTAACTTTAGTTGTAGGGATTCTCTTTTTTGCACTTGTTATAATTACACGTATTATGGTATAAGCTAAGACCCTAGGGTCTTTTTTTATAAAAGAGAAAGGAGGTAATTAAAATATGAAAGAAAAAATTGTTGAACTTATCAAAGCTGAAGGTTATCAAGGGATGACAATACAGCAATTAGCAAGTCATTTTCAAAAGGAAGATAGTACGTCTTTTAAAGAATTTGTGCGTTTATGTAATGCATTAGAAGAGGAAAGAGTACTTGCAAGAGATACACAACAAAAATATTATTTAAGTTCTCATTTAGGGTATTTTGAAGGTGTCCTTCGTATGAATGAAAAAGGCTTTGGCTTTGTAGAGAATGAAAATGAAAGTGTTTATGTACATGAAACTAATGTCAATCAAGGGCTAAACAATGATCTTGTATATGCGAGAAAATGGACGAATAAAGATAGCAGTGTCGAGTGTGAAATTGTGAACGTCATAGAGCATCGCATGAAAACGATTGTAGGGACGATAAAAATAAAAGCTCAAAAAACATACTTTCTAGCAGATCAATCCATTTTACAAAAGCCGATCAAGATTACGAATATGAAAGAATATGCGTTAGTGAATGATCATAAAGTATTATTACATATTGATCGTTATGGGAAAGTTTTACATTGCCACATTGAAAAAGTATTAGGGCATAAATATGATCCAGGTATTGATATTCTTTCCATTTTATATGATCACGATATTATACCGGAGTTTCCTTCTGATGTGTTAGAAGAAGCAAATCAAATTTCTCATACGATTGCTAAAGAAGATGAAGAAGGAAGAGTGGACTTAAGGGATAAAACAATTATTACGATTGATGGAGAAGATGCAAAAGATTTAGATGATGCGATATCTGTCGAAAAGATAGATGGGGGATTTCGACTTGGTGTGCATATTGCCGATGTATCACACTATATTAAGGAAAATACGGCTTTAGATAGAGAAGCTTATGCACGTGGGACAAGTGTTTATGTTGTTGATCGTGTAGTTCCTATGCTCCCTCATGCGTTAAGTAATGGGATTTGCTCTTTGCATCCTCATGTAGACCGCTTAACTTTAACTTGTATGATGGACATTGATATGCAAGGAGAAATACAAAATTATCAATTATTCCCTTCAATTATTAAGACAACCGAGCGTATGACTTACACGAAAGTGAATGCGATTCTTGCGAAGAATAAAGAAGTTACGAAAGACTATATTCATATTTTGGCATTATGTAAAAATATGAAGCAATTGTCGCAAATCATTCGTAAACGTAGAGAAGCTTTAGGAGCTATTGATTTTGATGCCAAAGAAGCAAAGATTATCGTAGATAAAAAAGGATATCCTAAAGATATAGTCATAAGAGATAGAGGAGAATCAGAGCGGATTATTGAAGACTTTATGATTTGTGCTAATGAATGTGTTGCAGCCCATGTAAGATGGTTAGAGACACCTTCCATTTACCGTATCCATGAATCTCCTGAACCTAAAAAGATACGTGAGTTTGCAGGTTTTGCGAAAATGCTTGGATATGCTTTTCGTGGAGGGATTCAAGATGTGCACCCTCGCCAACTTCAAAAAATGTTAGAGGAAGCTAAAGGAACACAGGAATATTCTATTTTATCTTCGCATATGCTTCGAAGTATGCAAAAAGCTCGCTATGATCGAAAATGCCTTGGACATTTTGGACTAGGTTTAGAAAATTATACTCACTTTACATCTCCTATTCGAAGATATCCAGATCTTATTGTACATCGCATGTTACGTAAATATTGTTTTCAAAATATGCACGATATTGCCCAAATAGAGCGTGATGAACAGTGGATAGAAGAATGTGCTTTACATACTTCTAAGCAAGAAAGAAAAGCGATTGATGCTGAAAGAGCTGTGGAAGATATGAAGAAGGCACAATATATGGAACGTTATGTTGGTTGTGTATTCGAAGGAATGGTAAGTGGTGTTACTAAATTTGGAATATTTGTAGAACTTGAAAATACAGTAGAAGGTTTAGTACATATTAAAGAGTTGAGAGATGATTACTATCATTACGATGAGATGAGCAGAACCCTTATTGGGGAAAGAACAGCCCGCGTTTATAAAATGGGACAAAAAGTAAAAATACGTGTGATGGATGCGAATCGATATAAACGACAAATTGATTTTCGCATTGTGAAATAAAATATATTTTGCATGGATAAATGATTTTTATATACAATAATAAAGAGGGCAATAAAAATTTATTGTAGGAAAGAGGAGGATAGCAATGGCAGAAAAAGTAGTTGTGTACAATCGAAAAGCGCATCATGATTATTTTATCGAAGATGAATATGAAGCAGGTATTGTATTAGTGGGAACAGAGATTAAAGCAATTCGCAAAATGTCTGTCCAAATCAAAGATGCATATATTTCTTTTGTAGATAATGAAGCATTTATTAAAGAGATGTTTATTCCTCACTATGATCATGGAAATCGTTTTAATCATGATGAGACAAGAGTTCGTAAATTGCTTTTACATAAGCATGAAATTAAAAAATTATTTCAAAAAGTGAAAGTACAAGGATATACGATTGTGCCATTATCTCTTTATTTTGTAAAAGGGAATGCGAAATTAAAAATCGCATTAGCTAAAGGAAAACATCTTTATGATAAGCGCAATGTTGAAAAAGAGAAGACAGCTAAACGAGCTATTGAAAAGGCTTTGAAAAGAAGTTTCTAGTATTGATAAATAAAACGTAATATGATAATATTACGTAACCTGGGGACGTCAAGGTTTCGACAGGGAGTTGTCTGGTGCAAACTGCAACCGTGTGATACACGTTAATCATCAACTTAAATTAACTGTAAAAAATATATTTGCAAACTTATTTGGTGCAAACCAAACAGTTGCATACGCTGCTTAATTAACCTAAATACTGGTTCGCAGCCATGCCCTAAGTGTGTAGCTTTCCATGCTTAGTAAGCGTGTTAGATCTGAAAGATAAGGAAGGATAGTCCTAGCTATCCTTCACGAAAACTTTATAGGAACATCAGTAATCCTAGTTGTCTGGTTCTGGCTACTGATTATAAAATCAGACTAAGTTGTAGAGGTTTGTACGTGGGATGCTTTTTGGACGCGGGTTCGACTCCCGCCGTCTCCACCAAAATTATGAAAATGATATATAAGTCCTTATAGTAAGGGCTTTTTTTATAAAAATTAATTAAATAGATATTTGTTTGACATGATAAAAGAGATATAAAAAGTAAAAGAGAGGTGAAAAAACAAAGAGTGTGTTATGATAGTAAAAACAATTACGAAAAGGGGAGGGTGAAGAATGAATAAGAAAATAAGTACAATTATTTTTAAAGTTGCTCGCTTATTAGAAATATTATTTTCCATCATTATTAGTTGTATTACGGTAATTATGTTTATTTCTCTTATCTATGGCTTTCTTAAAGAACCATTCTTAGAAGCGAACACAGATCAATTTATGAACTTTTTAGCCAATATTTTAACGTTACTTATTGGAGTGGAGTTTATTAAGATGTTAGCGAAACATACAGCTGAAAACTATTTAGAAGTATTAGTATTTGCGATTATAAGGCAGATTGTAGTTGGTCATAAAAATATGTTTGAAGTTTTTATTGGGGTATTTGCTATTGGACTACTTTTTGCAATTCGTAAATTTTTACTTTGCGAGGATAGGAATGAAGCAGAAGATAGTCCTGAAGGAAAATAATATTTAATGAAGTATATTGATGAGATTTTTGATTCTTAATATAATCATCTTTTAAGATAATGTAAAAAGATATTTTATTTTACTATTTAAAATATTATCATTTTTGAATCATATTAAGCGAAGTTTGAAAAGTAATAGAGTTTGAAGGAGTTGAATGTTTTGGATATGCTTCCTGGGGATGTATTGATTTCCTAAGGGTATGGGTAGCACAAATGACCAAATGTTATGGATGTATTTATGTAGATCGTAATGATGATGGAAGTGGATCCTTAAAAAGTTATTGAAACTAATGGAGATATACTAAAATAATAAGAAAGAGGTACTTTATTAATAAAAAATAAGATAAGTATTCATAGAATGGAAAAAGGTGTAAATGATAATTATATACATCTTTTTTTATAGAAAGCTTATTTTCATTTATAAATTTTTACCATCTATTGTTAGCTAGTATAAAATAAAGCTGGAAAATAAGATGATGAAATAATTTTAAAGTATAAATAGGAAGAAATGCATATCCTTGCATAAGAAATTATTTTTTGTTATAGTATTACTAGTAGTTAGTCTAAGCTAACAATAAAACGAAAGGAAATGAATTTATGATAAAAAAATGGAGTTTATTTTTTGTGTCTATGGTGATGTGTATTGCCTTAACAGCATGCCAAAATGCAGACAATAAAACAAATAATAATGAAAATGAGATGATAAGCGTGACGGATGCTAGAGGAGAAGTTAAAATTCCTGCTAATCCACAACGTATTGTCGATATTAGTGGAAATAGTGATATTTTATCTATTTTAGGATATTCTGTTATAGGAACTGCTAATTCCGATGCGTATGATTATACAAAATTACCGACATATTTAGAAAATACATTAAAAGATGCTAAAATTCTTGGTTACAGTATGCAAGATACCATGGATATTGAAGGAATTTTATCTTTAAAACCAGATTTAATTATTATTTCAAGTGTACAAGAAAAAATGTATGAGCAATTAAAACAAATAGCCCCTACAGTTATGATTGAATTAGCACAAATTGATTGGAAAGAAGATATTAAAACGATTGCGAAAATTATGCAAAAAGAAGATGTAGCAAATGAATGGTTACGTAATTATGAAGCAAAAGCACTTGCTGTGGGACAAGAAGCAAAAGCCAAATATGGAGAAGATGTAACATATTTTCCACTTTTAGCAAGTGGTGGTCAACTTTTTGTTTTTGATTCCGCAGGAATTGGAAGTGTTCTTTTTGATGATATGGGCTTAAAAAAGCCAGCGAATTTACCAGCACAAACGGATATTAGCTTACCTGTAATCTCTTATGAGGGGTTAGCACAAATCGATGCTGATTATATGGTAGTTATAGGAACAGAGGCAGATATGCAAACTTTGAGAAATCATACTGTTTATCAAAATTTAAGAGCTGTTCAAAATGGCAAAGTGATGGAATTACCATCAAGTCCATACTTTAATATGGGATATAGTTGTATTGGAAGATTACTATTTCTTGATGAAGTGATGAGTGTATTGGGGAGATAATGTATGTCATCAAGGCTAAAGTGGACAATAGCCATAGGTATTCTATTATTACTGCTTGGAATGCTACTCTCGATACAAATAGGAGCGAAAGATATTTCAACCTCAGAAATATTAAAAGCATTTTTTCAGTTTGAAGGAACGATGCATGATCAATTGATTATGAATGTTCGCTTACCTCGGATGTTAGCAGGTGTTTTTGTAGGTGGACTGTTAGCGATGAGTGGATCTATGATGCAAGGGGTTATGCGTAACCCTCTTGCAGATCCTTCTTTATTAGGCGTAAATCAAGGTGCAACCTTAATGGTAGCTATTTCATCTGTTTTATGGGTACAAGGTGGTGTTTTTACCAATTTTTTTATGGCATTATTAGGAGCTTGTATTAGTGGTGGGTGTATTTTGTTATTTACTATTAAAAATATTTATAAACAAGGGATTACCCCCATTTTATTAGCTGGAACAGCCATGAGTATGTTTTTTCTTTCCTTGGCATCTATTGTAGCACTTATTGGAAATCGTTCACAAGAACTTGCTTTTTGGATTGCTGGTGGCTTTCGCCAAGTGACATGGGATCAATTATGGCTTCTTTTAATTGTTGGAAGTGTATGTAGTCTTATGGCATATCGTTTAGCAAGCAAAATTAATATCTTAAGTATGGGTGATGAAGCTAGTATTAGCCTTGGGATATCTCCAGAGAAAGTAAAGATTAAGATGATCTTGTGGATGATTCCGATTTGTGCAGTATGTGTTGCTGTAGCAGGGAATATAGGCTTTGTTGGTCTTTTTATTCCTCATATTATGCGTAAGGTAATTGGAAATGATTATCGTATTCTTATGCCTTTATCTTTTTTATATGGAAGTATTGTTTTAGTATTTGCGGATATTGCCGCAAGAATGTTATCGGCGCCTTATGAATTGCCAGTTGGTTTATTTAGTGCTTGTATAGGAGTACCAGCTTTTTTAATATTAGTACAAAAGGAGAAACGATAATATGAAGAAAAGTAGAAATGTTTTTTTATTCTTCATCCTTCTTCTTATCGTAATTGGGATTGTTTCTATAATGATAGGAAGTTATCATATGTCCTTTCATGATATTTTGCAAACATTTTTGGGTAAAGGAGATAAACTTCAAGAATTTACAATCTATCAATCACGACTTCCAAGAATTATGCTAGCTGTCCTTGTAGGATCTGCTTTAGGAGTATCAGGATCTATTTTACAATCGATTACTCGAAATCCTCTTGCAGAACCAGGAGTAATTGGAATTAATGCAGGAGCTGCTCTTTTTGTTGTTTTATGGATTTCCGCAAGTAGTAGTGCATATTATAGCGAACTTCCTTTTGCAAAAGTGATTTTCATACCTTTCATTGCTATGATAGGAAGCCTTGTAAGTATGTTGATGATCTATTTATTAGCTAATAAGAAAGGGCTACAACCGATGCGACTGCTTCTTTGTGGAATTGGAGTAAATGCTGGAATTCAAGCGATTATCACTTTTTATCAATTAAATATGTCAAAAGGAGATTATAACCAAGTATTGACATGGACCAATGGAAGTTTATGGGGAAGTAGTTGGCAATACGTACTTCTTATTTTACCGATTATCGTTATACTTATTTTCATAGCGATGATGCGCAGTAGAATATTGGATGTGTTAGGCTTAGGAGATGAGTTAGCTTTAAGTGTAGGAGTTGCTGTCAAAAAAGAAAGAGTTTTCTTTTTCGTATTGTCTACTTTATTAGCAGCAGTTGCAACTTCAGTTGCAGGAAATATTGCTTTTCTTGCTCTTTTGGGACCCCAGATTGCGAAAAAGTTAGTGACTAATCAGTATCGCTATTTAATTCCTTTATCCGCAATTATAAGTGCTATTATTTTGCTAGTTGCGGATTTATTTGCAAAGAATTTATTTTCTCCTATTGAAATTCCTGTTGGTATTATGGTCTCCATTTTAGGAGTTCCTTATTTTCTTTATTTAATGCTTAATCGAAAGTAGAGGTGGATATATGAGTATTGAAGTCAAAGATCTTCAAGTAGCTTATGGAGATCATGCTGTTATACCATGTGCAAGTCTAAATATTCCAAAAGGAAAAGTAACTATGTTTATAGGGAAAAATGGATGTGGGAAATCTACTTTGTTGAAGGCAATTGCTCGCATTCTTCCCGTTTCTAAAGGGCAAGTTTTCTTAGAAGGGCAACCTATGAAGCAAATATCTCAAAAGGAAATTGCGAAAAAGATAGCGATTCTTCCACAAAGTCCCATCGTTCCTGAAGGTATTAGTGTACAAAAACTTGTAAGCTATGGGCGTTTTCCTTATCAAAAGCCTTTTTCAGGTCTTTGCCAACAAGATTATGATATTATCACATGGGCAATGAAGAAAACAGGTGTTTATGAATGGAAAGACCAAAAAGTAGAAGCGTTGTCTGGTGGACAAAGACAGCGTGTATGGATAGCTTTAGCCCTTGCACAAAAAACAGATATTCTTTTGTTAGATGAGCCCACCACTTATTTAGATATCGCCCATCAATTAGAAATTTTAGAATTATTGAAACAATTAAATAAAGAAGAAAAGGTAACTATAGTAACGGTGATTCATGAGTTAAATCATGCGATTAAATTTGGAGATCATATTATAGGGATGAAAGAAGGACAAATTTTATTTGAAGGATCTCCTAAAGAAGTTATCCATCAAGAAAATTTACGCCATCTATATGATATAGAGGCAACACTAATACAAAGTGAAAAAGGATCTTATCCTATTTGTATTGATTATACTTTATTGAAAGAGACGAAATAAGAATAGTAATTATAATCTTATTTAGTAGATAAATAGTTGTTAAATAGGAATAAATAAGTAGAATTAGCTAATGAATTCTACTTTTTTATACTATAGGCTATATTTTATAAAGGAAATTTAAATAAATTTATATTTGAAGATTTATAATATTTTATATTTTTAGCTATTAGTTAAACCAATAGTATAGATAAAATATATGTTTAATATCTAAAAAACTATTTTAGATATTGTAAAATCTAATATTTTTTTACATATACTTTAATGGTGATGTTAATGAAAAGGATAAACAAACAACATTTTAAGATAATTTATATTATTGCTTTTGTAGCAATTTCATATAGTTTTGCACAATATAAGATAAAAGAAGTGTTTGCCCAAAAATCTCATCATTTATTATCAGGAGTGACCATTGTTGTAGATCCAGG
>CAMWMY010000034.1 GCA_947175465.1 uncultured Erysipelotrichaceae bacterium
CATAGGATCTATTCATACAGTGTATATAATCCTTTTTTCTATAAACAAAATCGCTAAATTAGCGATTTTCTTTTTTCAAATTTAAATCCCATAATTTTTATTATATAGAAATTCTAAGTGCTTCATCATGCTATTTCCCTTTCATCTACACTTTTTCCCGTTTATAATAGATATAGAGTTCTCTTATAGAAGCTCTATTTGCATAATATTTCTTAAATTGATAGCTATATGCTTCTATACTTCTTATTTCTCAATTATAATAATCTAATAAATTTCCAATAAAAGCTTTCTTTTTTTATCTAAATGCTATAATTTATAATAGAGCTCCTTTTCGTCAGGTGAGCTCTTTTATTATGCAAAAAGTACACCTTTCGGTGTACTTTAAATTTGACAAAATCACTATTTTAGTAATTTTACTGATGAAATTTTTTCATTTGAAGAATCGCTTTTTTCAATACTTTTTCTGCATCCATCATTCCATAATCTCCAGCATCAATTACAGATACAGGAATTTTATCTCCATAACGACGATTAATATCATCATATAAAAATTTTGTTTGTGGCCCAATTAAAATACAATCTACTGTTGTAGAATCTACAATATCTTGTATCTTTTTATAAGAAAAAGCTTTACATTCAATTGGCAACTTATGAGAATCCGCCACATCTTGCATACGTTGTGCCATCATACTTGTAGACATACCATTATCACAAAATAAATATATTCGTTTCATAATATCATCCCCCTATTATTTATTTTCTAAATAAGAATATAGCTTTATAACTGTATTAACCTTTTAATTTTTGTAATAATTGTGGTGTTAAACGACGTGCAAATTCAGCCATTAATTGTACTGTTTGCCAATAATCTTTACGATGTATAATCAAACGATGAGAATGCATATAACGCGTTGGAATACTCAATGTCATACATACAACACCATCATATGTTTTATGAATATTATCCGCATCTGTCCCTCCTACCGTCATCATATCATAGTTAATATCTAATCCTAAGTCTTCACAAATTTGTTCCATTTCTTTTAAGAAGTTTTTATTTGCAATAATACCTGCATCCATAACACTTAAGACAACACCTTTTCCTAAACCATTAATTCCTTGATCACTTGGTGTATCCATACTTGTTGTGACATCTAAAGCAATCGCAATATCTGGATGGATGAGATGAGTTGTAGTTCTTGCACCACGAAGACCAACTTCTTCTTGTACTGTACCTACTCCATAAATATGGCAGTGATGATCTTCCTCTTTTAATAAACGCATCACATCAACAACCATCGCAGCACATAAGCGATCATCCCATGCTTTTCCCATTAAATAATTGGGATTGTTCATCACAGTAAATTTTGTATCGGGTGTGATCATATCTCCAATTCGTATCCCTAAATCATAAACTTCTTGTGCATTATCTACACCTAAATCCAAAAATAAATCCATTGGTGCAATTACTTTTTCTTTCACTTCTTTCGATAATCCATGCGGTGCACTAGACCCTACTACACCTTGATATCTTTTCCCATCATTGGTTGTTACAACAAGGGATTGACTTGGTAGTACATGTCCCCACCAACCACCTACAGGAAGCATACGGATAAATCCATTAGCATCAATTTCTCGAACAATAAATCCAATTTCATCCATATGTCCGGCAATCATTAGTTTTACACCATCTTTATGCCCTTTTTGAAGCCCGATGATGGAACCTAAATTATCATAAAAAATTTCATCTGCATAAGGAGTCATCCATTTTTTCATTACACGGCTGACTTCTTTTTCATTTCCACTGATACCATGTGCTTGGGAAAATTCCGCAAGCATGTCCAAATTAATATCTCCAATTATTTCTTTTGCCATGGTATCTCTCCTTATCGATTAAATTCTTTGTAATATTGAATTTGCTTTTCATCCAATTGTTTTACAAATGAAATTGCAGATTGTTTTGCACATGCATAATCATTCAAATCAATCATTGTATTTGCAGTATGACTATTTCTTCCACAAATACAAATATTTAATGTTGGACATCCACTAAATAATTTATGAATCCAAGCTGCATCATTTTGCCCCATACTATAAAACGGTTGATGTTTAATTGCCTCTTTTTCACATAATGTTTCAAATACTTGAAGAAGACCACGATTTGGCATCATCCCTTTATCATAATAACGGATTAACACACCTTCTCCTAGTTTCCCATTCGCATTTTCATTTCCTTTTATATCTTGAGCTAAACTACAATCAAGTACAATTCCTAAATCTGGTTGAATTAAGCCTGTTGCTGTGATCCCACCTCGTATTCCTACTTCTTCCATTACACTAGCACCAACATATAAATCAAATGGTAAGGAAATATCTTTTAGCGCTTCCAACAATTCAATTCCTAATACACAACCAAAACGATTTTGAAAAGCTTTGGAAATTACACGATTTCCTTTTCCAAGTACTTGAAAAGGACCATCGAATACGACACTATCCCCAACACGAATTCCCATTTCTTTAACTTCTTGTGCATTTCTTGCTCCTACATCAATACGCATAGCCTTTCCATTGCATTTTTGAATAGCTTCATCTTCAGCGATAATTGTACCATATACAGCTTCATGATTTGTTTTTACTCTTACTCTTTGTGCATGCATGGATGCATCATCAGTATTACCAATTTTAATAAAAGACATGGTTCCATTGTTATGAATTTCAGTAATCATAAAACCTACTTCATCCATATGTGCACATACCATAACACGCTTAGCATTTGGTTTTCCACAACGTTTTACTGCGAAAATAGACCCTAAATTGTCATATACAATTTCATCACATAACGATTTGTATTGCTTTGCTAGTGCTTGCGAAACTTGTTTTTCATCTCCTGAAATACCAATAATTTGTGTGAACTCTTCTAATAATGATAATGTTTTTGTTTTCATAAAATCACCTCTTTATTTCATTATTGATCTATTTTTATAACTATTTTAATATGCATACTCTTGTTCAAATGCTTTTGTATCTTGTTTTTCATATAACATTTTTGCATAAACACACATTGCACTTAATGCTTCATTTAAGCCAATACCACCTTTTTTAGGCATTTTTAAAATAGTAACTTGCTGCTTATAATCTTCAATCGCTTTTGTACATTCTTCTGCCATTATCGCGAAGGCAGGAATCCCTGTTAAATCCTTGATTACTTTAGCTGTATGTGCTGCCATTATTGCATAGCTAGCATAGTTAAAACAAGGTCCGCATATCACAACATCTGGCTGAAACTTCTTTGCCATTGCTGCAAATTTTTTCGTTGTTGTTTCCGTATCAGCATGATAAGTTCCATCCCCACAATATAATGTCGCAACAACTTGTCCATCATTTTCATCTAAAAAGCGATCAAACATTCCACAAGCACCAATAGCCATTGGTTTTCCTCCCATAGGAAGATCTGGACTCTCTTTTCCTCCAAGTCCTGCCTGTGTTTGATCAAAGATCATCATTACTTTCACCATATGCACCTCCTACTTCATCATTATATAAAAGCAGGCAAATACTAAGCCTGCTTCACTTTTATAGATTATCAAGATCTAAATTATCAAAATCGATTTCCTCTTCTTCGCTTACTTCTGCATTTGCAGCTATTTCTTCTTCTAAATATTTTTTATCTAATGTTCTAATGAATGGGAAGTAAACAACCATCCCTAAAATCAATAGACCAAATTGCCACAATGATGCTACAAAAGAACCCGTTGATAACCATCCTGAAAACCCAATTGGTGTCGTCCATGGAAGACTAACTCCAGTCGTTCTTGGAATAATTTCTAACACTGTCGCAAAGTAAGATAATGTTAAATTCATCATTGGTACACAAACAAATGGAATCATAATAATTGGATTTAATACAATTGGAAGCCCAAAGATAATAGGTTCATTAATTCCAAAGATTCCAGGAACAAGAGATAAACGCCCTAATTGTTTAATACGTTTGGATTTACAAGTTGTAACCATTAAAATAACGAGTGACAATGTAGATCCTCCACCTCCATAATTCGTAAAGAAGTTAGAAAACGGATTTGTAAAAATAAAAGGCAATGGTAATCCTGCAGCAAATGCTTCTTGTTGTTTTGCAGTTAAGATATTTCCAATAAAATATACGGAATTAGCAACTGCTGGACCATTAATTCCAAAGAACCATAAGAAAGAACACATAAATGTATATAATAAATTCGCACCTAATGTATTTCCTAATCCTTCTAATGGTGTTTGTAAAATATGCACTACAAATCCTTGCATTGTTTCATAAGCAGTAAATGAAAATCCTATACGAATTAAGAATGCTGCTGATAAAACAATTGCACTAGGTACTAATGCAGCAAAAGAATCCATAACTGCTGGTGGTACCCCTTTTGGCATTTTAATTGTCCAACCTTTTTTATAAGCATACACAAATAAACTTACTCCTAAAATAGCAGACAATAATGCCATAAAGATTCCATCTGGACCAATATATCCAAATGATAAACCAGATACAAATCCTTCTACCAATTTTCCATCAGCACCTGTTGCTTGATGGCGTGTTGGCATCATAATAAAAAACGCAACTAATGCAACAGCAGCCCCTTGGATTTTATCTCCACCTAGTTGTCTTGCCATCGCATACCCTGTACCTAATGCTGTGAGCAACCCTGTACAGTTAAATGTTGCTCTTGATACTGCCGTAAACCAACTTGACCAATCTGGACCGAATGCTGATGTCATCATATCTTCCCAACCTGGAACTGGAAAATTCGCAAATAATAGGAAAATAGATCCTACAATCAATAATGGTGTTGTTATCAAGAAACCATCACGAATTGCAATCAATACACGGTTTTTACTCAGTAAGTCTGCCATCGGCATCAAAAACTTTTCAAACTTTCCCATGATAATACCCCACTTTCTATTACAATGTTAATTTATCACATATTATCACAAAAAAAAGATAAGATATTTCCTAGAAGTAGGAAACATTTTATCTCTACTGTGCGTCTTTCGAAACAGAAATTATATGTGTTTTCGCAATATAATCATGAAACATTTTTTTACGGATACTGAAAATCCCAAATAAAATAGATACTGTTGTAATAATCTCAAAACCATAGGTAATAACAAGTTGCAAAGAAATACCAGTACCATATTCAATCATTTCATAAATATAGAAGGATGCACCTGATAAAAAACCTTCTATCACCATCATACCAATCACTTCTCTTTTAATCAATGTCCATATATCAACATCACTTCCATCATCTTTCACAACTTTTAATCTCACTAAGCGTTTTCCAAGCGTTTGTCCTTTATATATTTTTAATTCACAAATAAAAAAGTAAGCAAAATAAAATAGAATACCTAAAATACCTGCGATAATAGCCCATGAAAAAGGCAATACTTTTAACTTTATTCCTACATCTTTCGTATTTAATAACGTTGATGCGATTAAAACTATAGGAATACTAGAGATAATTGTTGCAATAAAGTAATCAATAAGATATGCAATCATACGGCGTAATCCACTTGCTTTACCAAGTGATAAAACTTCTTTGTTCTGCATATTTACATTTTGATAATTTTTCATAATATTCCCCCTATTAAATGGCGATTTTAATTACTATAAATATTTTTAACTTTTAAATGACCATGTGATATGTTTTATCATCTCTTCAACATGAATCATACTTCTTTTATCTATTTTCTATTTTATCATAAATAACAAAAAATAAATGATTCCTATTTCCTAATGGTTAGGAAATATAACCTACATTTAAAAATACCAATATTATGAGATAAAAATATAAACTTTACTCTCTATACTCCTATTTTGTAACTTCTAAAATATTTACTACCGTCTCTAACCAATTTCTAGACTTTGGTATTTTCATAATAATCTTTTTATCTGCATAACGTATCCGAATATCTTTAGAAATATGTGTCATATCTTCAAAAAGTTTAACACCGTCAATGGTATTGGACCACGCACTACAAAAAGTAATTTCTACTCCTTTATCTAACTCAATAAACGATTGTACATGTTCTTCATTAATTAAAATATCTAAGCGTTTCTTTTCAAACAACAATTGTACTGCTTTTGGTAGCCTACCATAATTATCTTGAAGCTCTTCCATCATTGATAAAAGTTGTTGTTTAGTTTTAATTTCTTCAATTCGTTGATAAAGCGTAAGTTTCTCATAATCTTCTTTGGTAAACTTATCAGGAATATACGCATCTACTTTAGCATTTGCTTTTTTAAGTTCTACTTCCACTTCTTTTTGAATACCTTTGCGTTCCATAATAGCTTCATTTAACATTTCAATATACATATCGATTCCTACAGTATCGATAAAGCCTGCTTGTTGAGGTCCTAACATATCCCCAGCTCCACGAATTGTTAAATCACGCATAGCAATTTTATACCCACTTCCTAATTGTGTAAATTCTTTAATTGAAGTTAATCTCTTCATCGCAATTTCACTTAATTGTTTTTGTGGTGAATACATTAAATATGCATAAGCAATTCGATTGCTTCTTCCTACTCTTCCTTTTATTTGGTAAAGTTGCGATAATCCAAAACAATCTGCATTTTCAATAATAATCGTATTTGCATTAGGAATATCAATTCCTGTTTCAATAATCGTTGTACATATGAGTACTTCATAATGATTCTCGGTAAACTTCATCATGACATCTTCTATTTCTTCTCTACTCATCTGCCCATGTGCTATTCCAATTTGAATATCTGGCAATAATTTCCTTAATTTCGCCGCAACTTGATATATATCTTTTATATTATTATATAAGTAGAATATTTGACCATTACGTGATAATTCACGTTGGATAATCTCTTTAATAACTTGCATATTTTTCTCAATAACATAAGTTTGTACAGGCATACGATTCAAAGGTGGAGTATCTAATTGTGATAAAGATCGTATCCCAATAAGCGACATCTGCAGTGTTCTAGGAATTGGTGTAGCACTTAAAGATAAGACATCTACACTATTTTTTAATTCTTTAATCTTTTCTTTATGTTCCACTCCAAAGCGTTGTTCTTCATCAATAATTAAAAAACCTAAATCTTTAAAAGCAATATCTTTAGATAATAAACGGTGTGTTCCAATTAAAACATCAATAGTACCTTCTTTAACTTTTTGTATCACCTTTTTTTGTTCTGCTGGTGATATAAAGCGATTTAATACCGCTATTTCAATAGGATAGTTTTGACATCGTTTTTGAAATGTCTTCATATGCTGATGCGATAAAATCGTTGTAGGGCAAAGAAAAGCTACTTGCTTTCCACCTAAAACAGCTTTGAAAGCTGCACGTATCGCAACTTCGGTTTTTCCAAATCCAACATCTCCACAAAGAAGGCGATCCATCGGTTTTGATTTTTCCATATCTGTTTTAATTTCTTCGACTGCTTTTGCTTGATCCTTCGTTAATTCATATTCAAAATCTTCTTCAAATTGTTGTTGGAGTGGACTATCTTTTGGAAAAGCATAGCCTATATTATCTTCTCTTATCGCATATAACTGCATTAAACGATCGGCTAATTCTGCAATTTTAGCACTAACTTTCTTTTTCGTCTTTTCCCAATCACCACTTCCTAATTTATTTAATTTGGGTACTGCTCCCTCTTTCGATACAAACTTACGCACAAGTTTAAATTGATCAAGTGGTACAAGTAAAACATCGTCTCCTTTATAAGCAATATGTAGAAAATCTCTATGAACTTGTTGCACTTCTTTTGTAATAATCCCCAGATATTTTCCAATTCCATGTTGATGATGTACAACATAGTCTCCGACTTCCAATTCCATATAATTTTTTAATACTTCTGCTTCTTTAAATTTATTCGTATATTGTTTTCGTTGCACTTGATGATGAAAGATTTCTTTTCCTGTATAAACACTTATTTTTTCTAATACACATAAAAATCCTTCTATATAACTTTGTTCAACTATTTGTATACCTTGTCTTTGATGATTATATTCTTTTTCTATCGCATAAGTAATCTCTTGATCTTTCAAATATTGTGTAACTTGTTCGATTTCCTTTTTTTGAAGATACAAAACAACTTTTCTCTCTTTAGCTTCTTTAATAATATGTTGCATCGTACGATGAAAATCAAAGTCAAAAGATTGTTGCATCATGATTTGGGAAGATAATGCTTTTTTATAATCCACAAATAATGAAATATAAGAATATGAATAAGGAGCTAAAATATCCTCTATATTTCCATATACTTGATAAATTGGTAAGGAATATCCTTCTTGTGATAATTCTTGTATATAAGCAATGCTTTCTTCCATAATTCTTTTTTCATTATTTTTAACTTCTTCTTTAGAAGATAAAATAACAAAGGGATGATCAATATAATCTAAAAGATGATATTGCTTGCTAGTATAAGCATAGTACTTATATAAATGTGCTTTATTGCATTCATAATGTTCTAAGTCATCAAGATCTTGTTGAAGATTAGCATCTAATATTTCCCCAAGGTCTTTTGTCATTGTTTTCTTAGCTTTTTCTAATTGTACTAGTACTTTTTCTTTAATTTCTTTTCGCTCTTGTTCATCAAATAGTAAAGGACTTGCAGGAATGATTTCTACTTCTTGCATTGTTTGAATTGTTCTTTGTGTAGACACATCAAAATAACGAATGGATTCTATGATATTATCAAAGAACTCAATACGAATAGGGTGATCATAGTTCATGGAATATACATCAACAATTCCCCCTCTAGCCGCATAGCATAAAGGTTGATCAACGCGACTTACATACGTATATCCTGCAGTAAATAATTGATTTTTTAATTGTTCATAAGAAATTTCCATATCTACTTTTAAAAACATACAATGTTTTTGAAATACATCAGGATTTGGTAAATAACGCATGAGGGCTCCTACATGTGTTATACAAATTTTGTTTTTAGAAGCCAATAAAGCAGACATTGCTTCTAATTGATTCGCTTTGCTTTCTGGAGAAGCTGCAATTGCTTCTACACGCAAAGAATCTTCCATCGTAAAAAGCAGCACATTCTCATTTATAAGAGGAACTAAGCGCTCATATAATTTTTGTGCTGTGTATATGTTATTTTTCACAATGACAAAGGATTGTGGCTGTTTTTGATAAGCAGCACTTATTAAAAGTGCTTCTTCAATTAAAGATACATTTCCAAGACTATTTTCTTTTTTTAATAGACTATCGATCGCAGGATTTTCTTGTAATACTTCAATTATTTTCTTCATTCTTTCACCCTACTTTTTATTATATTCGTTCATCGTTTTCGAAAAAGAGTGTTCAATACTATAAATAGCTGCTTCTTTCGCTTGTGTAAGAGCATGAGAAAGAGCTTCTTGATCTTCTTTTGAAAATTTGCCTAATACATAATCTACGGTTGGGATACGTGGATCTTTCCCAATTCCAACACGAATACGTGCAAATTCTTGTGTATGAAGGTGCTGAATAATATTTTTCATTCCATTTTGTCCTCCTGCACTTCCTTTTTCACGCAATCGTATACTTCCTACAGGCAAATCTAAATCATCATAAATAATCAAAATATCTTTGATGTCTATATGATAATAAGAAACAATTTCTTGTACGGCTTCTCCTGATAAATTCATATATGTTTGTGGTTTCATAAGAATCACTTTTTCATTTCCTACGGTTCCTTGCCCTATCAAAGCTTTAAACTTATTCATATTTATAGAAATACATAATTGCTTAGCAATTTCATCCATTACCATAAAGCCTGCATTATGTCTTGTCTTTTCATATTCTTTCCCTGGATTTCCAAGTCCTACAATTAATTTCATATCATCACCTCTATTTGCATGTTCTATTATATCCTATCTTCTTTCTTCCTTACAATTAATTTTTCATCTCATTTATAAAGAAGTTTTTTTCTCTATTTCCCAAGAAATATTTTTATATAAAAAAGATGGCTTCTTTTAAATAACCACCTTCTATAAGCTTTCTATATTTTCTCTTCGAATTCTTTATCCTTTTTATATTGTTTAAAAGCTCTTAAACTATTACCAAGAAAAATAGCTATAAATGGAACTAAAAAATAATATTTCTTTTGTTCAAAATCACTTAATACACTCCAACTTGGAAATAAAAAACTTAAAATATAAAGTGCAATAAAAAGCATTCCTATAATTGATGTTGAATCATCTATTACTTTTTTTAAATTTTTTTTGATAAACTATCTTTCATCATTTTCACCTCTTTATCTTAATGATGATTATATATATAC
>CAMWMY010000035.1 GCA_947175465.1 uncultured Erysipelotrichaceae bacterium
AAATCATTCTGTTGCTTCTCTAGTATTATCTATTTATAGATAGCACCTTTATGTATAGCAGTATTGATTTCATATGATAATTTAAAAATTCATAGTAATACTTAAAAGCGGGGATATAAATAATCAATTTCTATTGGGTGGATTAAATGCTTTTTTATAGCAGTATTAGGAATTCTAATATGGTAAAAGAGAAATGATTATTTTGGGGATCATAAAAATTCTTTTTTATGATAAAAAGTGTAGAGTTAATCTATATGCCAATGGAAATATATAGATTTAACTATAAAAGGTGTCTTAATTATACGATGTTTATAGTTATATGTTTTAAAAGCTATTAAGTGGGTAGAAAAAAGAGATTGTATTTACATATTGGTATTATTGTACAATATATGGAGAAGGATACAATCTCTTTTTTTATATTATTGAAAGTAGGGAACTTTTTTAAGATTTACGTATAAAGTATTTACATATAAATAAAATCAGTGGTATAATAATGAAACGAGTAGATATATATTTCTGCTCCTTGTTTCATTTAAGATGAAACCAAAAGACCATAAGGAGGTGTACAAAATGAAAAAATACGAAATCATGTACATTGTGAATGCATCTTTAGAAGGTGCTGCACGTCAAGAAGTTATGGATAGTTTGCATAAAATTATTACTGACCATAATGGAACAATCGATAAGGTTGACGAATGGGGTGTAAAAGAATTCGCATATGAAATTAATCACATGAACAAAGGATACTATGTTGTTATTAATGTAACTGCAAACAACGAGGGAGTTAAAGAATTTGATCGTTTAACTCGTATTAATAATAATGTTGTTCGTTATTTAATTATTAAAACAGAAGGCGAAGAATAAGAAAGGGCGGATGAAAAATGATTAATCGTGTTGTCTTAGTAGGGCGTCTTACAAAAGATCCTCTTCTTAAAAAAACGCAATCAGGTACATCAGTTGTTTCTTTCACTTTAGCTGTTAATCGTCGTGTTCAAACACAAATGCAACAAGCTGATTTTATTAACTGTGTTGCATGGAATAAAACGGCTGATTTAATGGCACAATATCTTGCGAAAGGTGCACTTATAGGGATTGAAGGTAGAATACAATCTCGTAGTTATGATGATATGAATGGAAAACGTGTATATGTCACTGAAGTAATTACAGATAGTGTGCAGTTTTTAGAGAGCAGATCATCGAATAGTTCTATGGGGAAAGAATACATTCCTGAGCCTCAGCCAGAGTTTGATGCTAATCCTATGGGCTATGAAGATAATTCATCTCCTCAAGATTTCTCGTCAGATTTTTCAAGTGGTGCCACATTGGATATCGCAAGTGATGACTTACCATTTTAATGGTAGAAAGGAGAATAAATATGGCTTTTAAAAAACAACGTATGGGTCGTAGTAAAAAAGTTTGCTACTTTACGAAAAATAAAATTGAAACTATCGATTACAAAGATGTTGAATTATTAAAGCGTTTCATTTCTGCAAATGGGAAAATTATTCCTAGACGTGTAACAGGAACGCGTGCAAAATATCAACGTATGTTGGCGACTGCAATTAAACGTGCTCGTCAAATGGCTTTATTGCCATACGTAAGCGAATAAGATATATTATAACCTCCATCTTTATGATGGAGGTTTTCGCATAGAAAGGGTGATTATATGCAAAAAAGAGTAAGGGCTTTAAGTGAAGGTGCACTTATGTGTGCTCTTGTTGGTATACTCTTATTTTTTAACCGTCAATTTGGTGGTATCATAGAGTATTCTTTTTATTGGATTATGACTTTTCCGATTCTTGTTTATACCGTAAAATATGGTGTTAAGCATGGTCTTATGGTTACTTTTAGTAGTCTTCTTCTCAGTATGTTTTTATCAACCCCAACTATGATTTTTTATTTAGTAAGCTGTAGCTTATTAGGGTTAGTTTATGGTGGTGGTATAAGAAAGCAGTGGCCAAATGCTTTTCTATTAACCATTACAGGAATAATTACACTGCTTTCTTACATCATCACAATGGGTTTATTAGCTGCCCTTTTTGGATATCAAATGACCGAAGAAATTACTTTTTTTCTTCAGCTCTTTGAGCAATTATCTTTTCCTATAGGAAATGCTCAAATATTTGGAGTATTTTTATGGGGAACGATATTATGTTTAACTGCTTTTCTTCAAACTATTTGTGTACATGTAGTGTCTATTTTGCTTTTAAAAAGGTTGCGCCTTTATGAATATCGGATGAAAAGTTTATATGATTTTCGATTGCCGAAGGTACTAGGATATGCATGTTTCATTATTTGGATACTCTTTTTATTTGGAAATGTGGTAAAATTAGAAGGAGATCTATTTACTTATCTTTTATGTTTATGGATACTTGTGAATATAATAAGTATAGGTTATGGCGTTACAACATGTTTTTTATGGCTAATGCTTCATGGAAAGCGTAGATGGTCTATTGTTGTCGTCATAGGAGTTTTTCTTCCTTTTGTACAGCCATTGATTGCAGGAATTGGAATGCTTGATATGTGCCTTGATATGAGAGGAAAATGGAAAAGAGGTGTTCTTAATGGAGCGTTTAGAAAATTTTAAAGTGCAAGTTGGTATTATTATCTTTGCACAAATAATTGCTTTAGTTGCTCTTTATTTAGTTGGCTTTCATCAATCAGCGATTATGCTTACGATATTTTTAGCTCTTAATATAGCTTTGATTACTTGGATTATGTATCGCTTTCAAAATGATAAGCAGAAACGTGATATTGATATTTCAAGAATTTTAGGTACAGATGCAAAAGATGCACTTTTATTTGGAGAAGTAGGAATTATTACGTATGATGAACAATATACAGCTACGTGGATAAATGATTTTTTAGAAATGCGAAATATCGGTGTATTAGGAAAGAAAGTAACAAGCTGGATTCCTGAGATATCAGAATTATTTCAAGGAGAAGTCGATACGATAGTTGCTAAAAATGAAGAGTTTATTTATGAGATTACACGAAAAGAAAATGCACAAGTGCTTTATATACGAGATATTACAGAATATCAAACATTATCTTTAAATTATCAAAAAGAGCATGTTGTAACAGGATTGTTGCATTTAGATAATTATTTGGAAATACAACAATATGAAGATGAGGCAAAGATGGCTTTAATTAATACGAATTTGCGTCAACCACTAGTAAATTGGGCAACGAAATATGGAATGTTTATACGCCGTTTGCGTTCAGATCGTTTTTTAGTTGTCTTAAATGAGGATATCTTTTCACAAATTGTGAAAGATCGTTTTTCGATTTTAAGTGAAATTCGAAATGCGGCAGAAGAAATTGATGTTTCTATTACCCTTAGTATGTCTTTTGCAAGAGGAACCAATGATTATCATCTTATGGATACGATGGTAAATGATTTACTAGAGCTTGCGCAAAGTCGTGGTGGAGATCAAGTTGCAGTGAAGCGATATGGAGAGAATGTAAAATATTTTGGTGGAAATAGTGAAGCCAAAGAAAAACGAAGTAAAGTGCGTGTGCGTGTTATGGCACAAGCGATTAAGGAAGCTATTTCAGAAGCGGATCGTATCTTTGTTATTGGACATAAAGAAATGGATTTTGACTGTATGGCAGCTGCTTTATGTGTTAGCCGTATATGTGCATCTTATCAAAAAGAAAGTTATGTAGTATCAGAAAGTGGTGGCGTTGAAGCACAACTGAAAGAAGCTTTAAATGTGTATCGTGAAAAGTTAAAAGATCGTCATCGCTTTATTTCAGATAGTGAAGCGAGTAAGCTAATTAAGAAAAATGATTTAATTATTATGGTAGACCATCATGAACCAACCATTACGGGTGCACCAGAAACAGTAGCAAAAGGAAATAAAATTATTGTTATTGACCATCATCGTCGAGGAGAGAGCTTTATCGATCAACCATTGCTTGTGTACATTGAATCAGGGGCAAGTTCGTCTTGTGAGTTAATTTCAGAATTGTTACCATACCAAGCAAATAAAGTAGATTTAAGTGAAGAAGAAGCAACTCTTATGTATCTTGGAATTTTAGTAGATACGAACCGTTTTAAAATGAGAACAGGAAGTCGTACATTTGAAGCAGCAGCTTATTTAAGAAAAATAGGAATTGATGCAATGGCGGCTGAAAATATGTTGAAAGAGACGTATGATGAATTTGAAGCGAAGACGAATATTTTAAAGTATAGTGAAAAATATAAAGGAAATATTGTTATTTCGGCGGTAGATAATAGGCATGTTTTAACAAGAACATTGATGGCGCAAAGTGCTGATTCGCTTTTAAATATTAAAGGGATGGAAGCAAGTTTTGTAATTGCTAGAACCGCGGAAGATATGGTGAATATTTCAGCACGTAGCAAAGGTGTTATTAATGTGCAAGTCATTATGGAAAAGATGAAGGGTGGAGGACACTTTAGTGCTGCAGCTCTTCAAAGAGAAGGTGCACATGTAGATGAGATTCATGAAGAATTAAAAAGAGTGATTGATCAATATTTTGATGAGGAGGGCAAAAACAATGAAGATAATTCTGACAAGTGATGTGAAAAAGTTAGGGAAAAAAGGTGATGTTGTAGATGTTGCCGATGGATATGGAAGAAACTTTTTAGTAAAACAAAATTTAGGTGTAGAAGCTACAAAGCGTAGTATGGAAATCTTAGATAGACAAAATTTGCAACATGAGCTAGAAGAAAAGGAACTAGAAGCTAAAGCCAAAGAAGTCGCTAAACAGTTAGAGAAGATTACTTTAGAATTCACATTAAAAACAGGAGAAGGTGGAAAAGTTTTTGGTGGAGTATCAACAAAGCAAATTATTGAACAGTTGCATAAGCAATTTGATATTCAAGTAGATAAGCGAAAAGTATTAGATACAGGACATATCTCAAGCTTAGGTTTCAGTAATGTGCGCATTGATTTGTATAAAAATAAAGTGATTGGTACCATTAAAGTGCATATTCAAGAACAATAGGAGGATGTTATGAGAAGAGAATTACCTCATAGTAATGAATCCGAGCAATCGATTTTAGGTGCGATGCTTATATATCCTAGTGTGATTCAAGTTGCTTCTGATTTAGGATTAGAGAAAACAGATTTTTATTCTGATATCCATCAGCGTATTTTTGATTCGATGATGGATCTGTTAGAGAGAGGACAACCGATTGATGTAACGGGATTAATTACACGCTTACAAGATACGGAACAGTTACCACTTGTAGGTGGGGCTGATTATATTACAAAGCTAGCTGATACTGCAGTTTCTTCAGCAAATGCTCATCATTATATTGAGCTTATTCGCAGTCGTGCACATTTACGTCGATTGATTGAAACAGCTGAAAAAATAGCTGAAGAAGGTTTTGATACAAGTCAACTTTTAGATGATATCATGGATCAAGCAGAGCGCGATATTTTACAAGTAACACGTAGTAGGCGAGCGACTGAGTTTAAAAGTAGTAGAGAAGTTATTAGCAATGTTATGGAAGAAATTCATCATTTGCGAACAGTGGATACTCGTGTAACTGGTGTTAAGACAGGATATAGTGCTTTAGATAATTTAACAAATGGTTTTCAAAAAGGTGATTTGATTATTCTTGCAGCACGTCCTGCGATGGGAAAGACAGCATTTGCATTGAATTTAGGGTTAAATGCTTCCTTTTATAATACGGGAGCAATTGCTATTTTTTCTTTGGAGATGCCTGCGGAATCTTTGATGAAACGTATTTTAAGTGCAAAATCGGAAGTAGAGTCAGGGAAACTTCGTAGTGGAAATATCAATGATATGGAATATAATCGACTTTGTGAGAGTGCGAATGAATTAAATGCAAGTAAGATTTTTATCGATGATAGTGCAAATGTGAAAGTATCCGAAATCTTTTCTAAGTGCCGTAAATTGCACTCTGAGCATGGGTTATCTATGATTATTATCGATTATCTTCAATTGATTCGTGGGAGTGGAAGAAATACAGGGGATAATAGACAACAAGAAGTATCCGAAATTTCGCGTTCTTTAAAAGGGTTAGCTAGAGAGATGGAATGTCCTGTAATTGCACTTTCACAATTATCACGTTCCGTAGAAACAAGAACCGATAAAAGGCCGATGTTATCTGATTTACGAGAATCTGGAGCTATTGAGCAAGATGCAGATATCGTTATGTTTTTGTATAGAGAAGATTACTATGATAAAGATGCACCTGAAGAAGAGCAGGAAAAAGATAAGATTGCTGATTTAGAACTGGCGAAGCATCGTAATGGTGCTACTGGTCGTATTCAATTGGTATTTCGAAAATCCATATCGGCCTTTTTTAATCTAGCAGCAGAATTTTAAGAAAGAAGGAAGTCTATGAAAAAGGTTTATTTGATTGCCATAGCGTTTGTATTTAGTATAGGGATGACGTATCTAGTCAATCAATTTCCTCTTTTAAAAGAGGTAAATATGAAGGAAAACTTTGCAACAGAAGAGCCTATTATTGAACAACAAGTTGTGCAAATGCATCAAGAAGAAAAAGAAATTTATAATTTATATTACCAAGATCGTAAGATAGGTATATTGAATGATAAAGGAAAACTCGATGCTTTTTTATCCGATATTTATAGACAGCAATATGCAGAAGAGTTTCCTAATACTAAACTTGGGCTTGGAGAAGATGTTTATATTAGTAATTCTTTGAGTTATGCAGAATATGAAAATAAAGATGAAGAAATACTTTCTTATCTTAAAGAAAATGATTTATTTTCGGTGGAAGCAAATAAAATTTCTTTTTCGAATGGAGCTATCTTATATGTAAAAAGTTTAGATGATTTCGAAGTTGCAAGAGATGAATATGTGCTGAACTTTGTATCAAAAGAAGCTTATGATACACTACAAGCAAATAAAACAACACCTGAATTAGGAAATGGAAATTATGGTGAGCGTGTTTTAAGTGCACGTTTTCTCGATACTTTTACAGTTACCAAGGGGCTTGCGTCGAAAACTAAAATTGCGAAAAATAAAGATGAAGTACTTACATATTTGAATTATGGATATGACACAGAAGAAAAAAGCTATGTTACTCAAGAGTTTGATACAGTTGCGGGGATCGCATGGACTAGAAATATAACTATACAACACTTATTGTCAATTAATAGTGATAAATTACGCTCAGCTGATCAGTTATTACCTGCTGGACTTACTTTAAATGTAAAAGCATTAAATTCACCAATTCAATTTGAGGTTGTAAAAGAATATCAAGAAGAAAGAACTGTTGCGCCTGGGGAGCCTGAATATATTTATGATGATACACTTCAAGCAGGAAAACGTATTGTGCAACAGGAAGCTCAATTAGGTTTAGAAAATGTAAAGCTAAGAGAGCGTTATATTAATGGAGTATCTGTAGGAGGAGAAGAACTTTCTTCTTATCGTACAAAAGAGCCTGTGCGTGAAGTCATTAAAGTAGGGACAAAAATTTTACCTAATATTGGTAGTGGAAACTTTATATGGCCTGTTCGAAATCCTATCGTAACTTGTGGATGGGGTTGTTATGCAGGGCACCAAGCTATAGATATTCAAAACCGTTTGGATAAATATGGTAAAATTTATGCAGCGGATAGGGGTGTTATTAAGGTTAATAGCTATCAAAGTATTAATGGATATTATTATGTTATTGATCATAATAATGGATATACAACTTATTATGGACATATGGCAGTTCCTGGGTTTGCAGCAGTTGGAACTACCGTAGCACAAGGAGAAGAAATAGGAATTATAGGAGAAACAGGGTTGGCTACTGGACCACATGTTCACTTTGAAATTAGAAAAAATGGTGTGAAATTAGATCCTGCTCTTCTTCTTCCTTAGAAGGGAATTACAATATGAAGTTTGCCGTTTTAGCAAGTGGATCGAAAGGAAATTGTACACTGCTTCGTCATAAAGATACAGTGTTGATTATCGATTGTGGATCTACGAAAAAATATTTAACGCAGTGTTTTGAAACTTTACAATATGATTATCGAGAAGCAAGTGCACTTCTTGTGACGCATACACATTCTGATCATATAGCACAGTTAAAAATGTTTCAGCATCTTCCTGTGTATGCAGCACAAGAACTTCCTGTAGAACAACATAAGAAAATTTCTCCATATGAAAAGGTATATATTGATGATTTTGCAATCACACCTATCCCTATGTCACATGATTGTGAGAATACAGTGGGTTTTGTTATTGAAGCAGATGATGAAAAGATGGTATACATAACAGATACTGGCTATGTGAGAAATGAGATTAAAGACTATATTCAAGATGCAGATTATTATATTATGGAGAGCAATCATGATGTGGAAATGCTTATGCAAACATCACGCCCTCTTCATTTAAAACAACGAATTATGAGAGATAATGGGCATTTATGTAATGAAGATAGTGCAAATGTTTTATGTGAAGTTATAGGGAATAAAACAAAGGAAATTGTTTTAGCACATATTTCACAAGAAGGAAATACAAGAGAGTTAGCTATGCAAACATTAGTACAATGTCTACATCAAAAAGAAAAATTTAATGAAAAGATGAGGTTACATGCAGCTGCTCAATTTGATATTTATATTGGAGGTCAAAAATAAAAGCTATAAAATGAAGGGGATCGATAAATCACTCTTCACTTATAGCTTTTTTCATAAAAATAATTTTATGTGTGACTTACATAAAAGAGAGGTACTATATGATAAAATTAGTAGTTGTTGGGAAATTAAAAGAAAAAGCCCTTTTGATGCTTACGCAAGAATATATAAAAAGATTAGCACCTTATACAAAGTTAGAAGTTGTGGAAGTAGCGGATGAACAAGCACCGCAAACAAATTCACAAGCGCAAAATGAGCAAGTAAAAGAAAAAGAGGGCGATCGTATATTAGCTAAAATAAGAGAAAAAGAATATGTAATTTTATTAGATTTAAAAGGAGAGATGTTAAGCAGTGAGCAGTTCGCAGAAACATTAGAAAAAATTCAGTTATATCAAAGCTCTGAAATTACTTTTGTGATTGGTGGTTCTTTAGGAATAAGTAAAGCAGTGATACAAAGAGCTAATATGAGGTGGAAGTTGTCGGATTTAACATTTACCCATCAAATGGTTAGAATTTTGTTATTGGAACAAGTTTATCGTAGCTATAAGATTCGCCATCATGAACCATATCATAAATAGTTCTTGGATATCTTTCTTTTTAGAATAAGAAAAATAGTTTAGTTAGGTAGATATAAAAGGAAAATCTAGCTATTTAAATTAAGAGAAAAAGGTAATTATTGGTGAAAGCCATTACATTATTTGACATAGTATCCATTTATGATAAAATATTTTTTGTGATTTATAGAAATGGAGGATTTTTATGTTTTGTAAGAATTGTGGAAAAGAAATTGATAATGCAGCAGCAATTTGTGTGCATTGTGGAGTTGCAACCAATAATTCAGCAACAGGAATGGACAGTGGTAGTTTTGGTTGGGGATTATTAGGATGTTGTATCCCTTTAATTGGTTTAATTTTATATTTAGTTTGGAAAGATACAAAACCAAAAAGTTCTAAGTCAGCTGGTGTGGGAGCATTAATTGGAGTAGCCCCTATAATATTATTATATATATTAATTTTTGTAGTTGGTGTATCTAGTGGATTTTAATGGATAAAATTAATAAATGGCTTCCTATTATTTTTGGATGCCATACTAGAAGTGATCGGTCTTTTTATTTTCGAGGTAAAAAGTTTCCTATTTGTTCTAGGTGTACAGGTGAATTAATAGGAATTATAATTTCTATTATGACTTTTAAGTTCTATAGTCCTAATTTATTAGTCAATATCTTAATTATGATTCCGATGTTATTCGATGGATTGTTACAACTATTAACCAAATATGAAAGTAATAATATAAAAAGACTAATAACAGGAATCCTATTTGGATATGCGTTATATAATTTATTTATAATGTCCATAGGCTATGTTTGGAAATTAGGTTATGATTTTGGAGAATATATAAATAGGTAAATGAAATATTAGGCTAAAAATAAGAACTCTTACTTGTGTAAAATATACAGGTAAGAGTTTTTTGTTTTTATGGTATTAAAATAACTAAATAAAGTTATAAAT